>JAFUKV010000142.1 GCA_017467745.1 Bacteroidaceae bacterium
CCACATTCGGATTACCCACGATATTTACAAATCCTGCTTTGTGCATATATTCTGTTTCTTTTTATTACTACTCAACGAAATAGAAGACAAAAATAACTAAAAAAATCGGTTATGGAAATGCCCCTGCCTGTCAGTTCTTGCAAATATAAAGATACACAAAAAAACGCATCTGTTTAGGATGCGTTTTCACAACATATATTATAATTTGTTATTTAGCGTCATAAGCCCATTTCAAGTATATCGCTCCCCATGTAAATCCGGCTCCGAAAGTAGTTAAGACAAGATTGTCTCCTTTTTTAAGTTTACTTTCCCATTCGGCTAAACATATCGGTAACGTAGCTGCGCTGGTATTTCCGTACTTCTCGATATTTACCATTACTTTTTCTTCTGACAGACCCATCCGGCGGGCAATCGCTTCTATAATACGGCGATTTGCCTGATGCGGAACAAACCAATCTACCGTATCCATTGTTAGGTTATTGCGTTCCATAATATCCAAAACCGAAGCAGCCATGTCTGAAACAGCATACTTAAACACGATACGGCCTTCTTGATAAATATAATGTTCGTGCCGGTCTACATTCTCATGCGAGGCAGGAGATACCGAACCGCCGGCTTTCATCAACAAATGCGGTAATCCCACACCATCGGTATGTATTACGGCATCCATTACGCCTAACTTTTCTTCGGAAGGTTCTAACAATACGGCTCCTGCGCCATCGCCGAACAACGGACAGGTGCTTCTGTCCGAATAATCGGTCATGGACGACATTTTTTCGCAGGCTACAAGCACAACTTTCTTGTATAATCCGCCTTTTACGAGCCCGGATGCAGTTTGTAATCCTACTAAAAATCCTGAGCAAGCAGCCTGTATATCGTATGCAAAAGCGTTTTTTATACCACATTTTTCTGAAATAATTGAGGCCGTAGACGGAAATCTGTAATCAGGCGTAGAAGTAGCGCATACAACAACTTCAATTTCCTCAGGTCGCGTTCCGGTCTTCCGGAGTAGTTCGTTTACAGCGCGATAACCCAATTCTGACGAACCTAATCCTTCTCCTTTTAAGATTCTACGTTCTTTTATTCCCACACGCGTCATAATCCATTCGTCGTTCGTATCAACCATACGGGAAATATCCTCGTTCGTTAATACGTCTTCCGGCAAATAAGAGGCGACACCTGTTATTACTGCATTTTGCATAATTCTTTTTCTTATTTTAAAAATGCCCTAACTTCTGTTAGGGCGTTTGTTGAATATACCTTTATGATACGGATTCTCCGGTATAATATAAACCTTGATAATCCGTATCACACGGGTTATATTACATTAAACCGCAGCTTCTTTTTCAATAGCTAACTTACCTCTGTAATAGCCGCATTCGCCACATACCGTATGGTAAATATGCCAAGCGCCGCAATTCGGGCATACTGCCAACGTCGGAGCTACTGCTTTGTCATGAGTTCTTCTTTTAGCGGTTCTTGTTTTTGACTGTTTTCTTTTAGGATGTGCCATTTTCTTATTATATTAATTATTATCTGTTATTTTCTTCAACTCGTCCCATCTCGGGTCGGTCGTATTATCATCTTCTTCCATTTCTTCTCCGTCTTCCTCGAATCCGTCTTCGGTATCCGCATCCTCTTCGTCTCCTATTCGGCGCGCCGTGTGTTTACGAAGTTTAAAAGACATTGCTTTATTGCATTTTCCCGGAGCGTGAACATGTTTTAATGGAATCGTTAATGCAACGAATTCATATAAAAACCATGCCAAATTAATTTCTCCGTCTTCTTCGGGAATGATTACTACATCGTCATTTTCTTCGCTGTATTCTTTTCCGAATTTCACATATAGATGCTCTTGTGTAGAGACTTCATAATCCATATCGTCCAAACACCGGTCGCAAGGAACTTGAACAACACCTGATATTTCGAAATTCAACTCGAAGATGTTCCCTCTGTTTTTCACCGTTAAAGCAACGTGAACATTACCTTTCTGAACTTCGGTCCCATCAATATCTTTAAAAAATTGATTCCCGAGTTCGTACTCATAATTATGAGTACCTAACGGCAAACCGATTAGGGGTAACTTATATAATTTAAACTTTCCCAATGCTCATAAGCGTTAAAACCCTGCAAAGGTACAAAAAATAATTATTCCGAATCAAATTTTATTCTCTTTTTATTTTCTCTATACCTTTTTCTTTTCAGCTTTTATGTGGCTTGAAATATTAACAGGGCAAATTATACTTTCAAAAATATTTTTTTGCGGTATAATATGTAAAGAAATATCCAACATGTGGCGATATAACAAACGGAACCTATAAATGGTTGTGCCGTTTCTGGAAATAATCCGATAAATCCGCCGAAAAAGAAATTAGATATTCCTGAAAAACTGACAATGCGTTGCGCCATGTAAATAGTAATGGAGTTCATCCCGATTACGACGAAAAATGTTGTCCATTTGCGCCAGCCTTTTACATCTACTAAATAATAGAATAAAGCGAACAGTAGGAACGATAATCCGCCTACGAAACAAACAAACGAGCTTGTCCATAAATTTTTATTGATAGGAAATGCGAAGTTCCACAATTGCCCTATTATTACCAGAGCGATACCGATAACAGCCAAATAAACAACTTTTTTATTTTCCGAGATAATCTCTTTGCTTCGTACAATCTCTCCGGCAAACATACCCAGTAATGCAGTAACGATAGCCGGAGCCGTCGATAGCAAACCTTCCGGGTCGTGCACGCCCGGATATATCAACTTACCCGGAGTTATCATGCGGTCGATATATCCTACCCAACTGCCTTCTTTTGAAAACGGGTCAACGCCCGCTGCGGCATCCGGGACTGGTACAAACGCCAATAACAGCCAATACAAAATAAGAATTGCGGCGGATATAATGACACGCGTTTTTGTTTTGGTATTCAAAAAAATCAAAGCCGCAAACATCCAAGCTAATCCGATACGTCCCAGTACGCTGCAACAACGCAAGTTTTCAAAATCGAATCGTAGCAGCCCGTTGTAAATCATACCGAACAATACTAATGTAAATCCTCGTCGGATGATATTTAAGTAAATGTTCTTTTCTGAATAGCCTTTTGACCGGCTATTGGCCAAAGAAAACGGAAATGAAATTCCGGCGATAAAAAGGAATAGCGGGAATATCATGTCATGCTGGGTAAAACCATGCCAAGACACATGGTGCATTTGAGCGGCAATCGCTCCGAAAAACGCATTTGGAAAAAGCTCGTTCAACGCTACGAAAAATCCGGCTCCTCCCATAATAAAAAACATGTCGAATCCTCTAAGGGTATCTAACGACAATAATCTTTTCGATTGTTCCATAGATTGATAGTGTTTGTTTGGATTATTAGATTCTTTTCCTTCTGAAATATATATTATCCAACATCAAAAGTAATATATTTATTTGGAACTTAACAATTTTTATCGACGAAAATTATTGTCGCAGTCGGGATTCGCAGATTCAAGTGCTGTTTCGTAAGAGTATAATACCGTTGAGCCGGCAGACAAAGAGGCTTGCACGTCGATTAATCGCTGATTGGAACTCCCTCTGAACGGAAGTTGCTCATCGCGCAGGTTTTGTTCGTATCGGCCGTCTACCAAAACGTCTAAGTAGGGTAGTATTTGCGATAACCGTTCCGATTGTTTAATATCTTCATATTTCCACCCGGTATAACACCAGATGTTTTTTCCGGTTTCCTCCTTTATTCTACGGGCTAATGTCGTAAAGGCTTCAACCTGAAAAATAGGGTCTCCTCCGCTGAACGTTACTTGGGCGAATTCGTCCGATTTAATTTTATCTAAAATATCGGCGACAGACATTTGGCGTCCTGCCTCAATGTCCCACGATTGCGGATTGTGGCATCCTGCGCATTGGTTGGGGCAACCGGCTGCGTAGACGGCCGTACGGAATCCGGGACCGTCTACTACCGTTTCTTCTATAATGTCTAAAACAGAAATCGTATCATTCATGGATAACCCGATCTTTAAGTTCCGACAGTTTTGCATGGTTCCAACGTTCGGTTGTTCCAACTAAATAACCGGTTATCCGTTGTAATTTGTCTATATCCGTACTGCCGCATTCGGGGCAAGTTTTCAAATCGGCGTCAGCATTCTCATATCCGCATTGCATACAACGGTTTCGGTTATGGTTTACCGATCCGTAACCTATATTGTATTTATCCATCATATCTACTACCGACATGATGGCTGCCGGATTGTGAGTTGCATCTCCGTCTATCTCTACGTAAAAGATGTGTCCGCCGCGCGTTAAATCGTGATAAGGCGCTTCTATCTCCGCTTTATGGCGTGCCGTACATTTATAATATACAGGTACATGATTGGAGTTCGTGTAATAGTCTCGGTCGGTTATACCCGGTAATATGCCGAACGATTTGCGGTCTTTCTGCGTAAATTTCCCGGAAAGACCTTCGGCCGGAGTAGCCAATACGCTATAATTGTGTTGATATTGTTCGGAAAACTGTGCGGCTCTGTCGCGCATATATGTAACGATGCGTAACCCTAACTGTTGCGCGTCGTGGTCTTCGCCGTGATGTTTTCCGACAAGAGCCACCAAGCATTCGGCCAACCCGATAAATCCGATACCCAAAGTTCCTTGATTTATTACCGGTTCAATCGTGTCGTTAGGTTTCAGTTTCTCGCTACCTATCCATAGAGCCGACATCAACAGCGGAAATTGCTTGGCGTAAGCTGTTTTCTGAAACTCAAACCGTTCGTGCAGTTGACGAGCCGTAATCTCTAATAATTCATCCAATTTGGCGAAAAATCTCTCGATGCGGGCTTCTCTCGATTTTATATTCATACATTCTATGGCCAGTCGCACGATGTTGATGGTAGAAAACGAAAGATTGCCTCGTCCGATAGATGTTTTCTGTCCGAAACGGTTTTCAAATACCCGTGTACGACATCCCATTGTGGCTACCTCGTATTTATAACGTTCCGGATCATCGGGACGCCAATCTTCGTGGTAATTGAACGTTGCGTCTAAATTCAGAAAGTTCGGGAAGAACCGGCGTGCCGTAACTTTACATGCTAACTGATAAAGGTCGTAATTTCTATCGGTCGGCAAGTAGCTTACTCCGCGTTTCTTTTTCCAGATTTGTATCGGGAATATGGCTGTTACGCCGTTGCCCACACCTTGATACGTGCTGTTCAGCAGTTCTCGGATGATACACCGCCCTTCGGCCGAAACGTCCGTTCCGTAATTAATAGAGCTGAATACAACCTGATTACCTCCGCGCGAATGAATGGTATTCATATTATGGATAAACGCCTCCATAGATTGGTGTACCCTGCCGACTGTCCGGTTTATGGCGTGTTGCTTCATGCGGTCGTCTCCTGTCAGCCCGTCTAACGGTCGGGTCAAATAATCGTCTATCTCGATATTATATAAATGAGAATAATCTGCACCGTTCAACTGTTCCAAAACCTTAACTTCTTCAATGTAGCTTTTGCGAACGAACGGAGCCAGATAAAAGTCGAATGCCGGGATAGCCTGTCCTCCGTGCATTTCATTCTGGGCGGTTTCCAAAGATATACAGCCTAAGATGCTTGCCGTTTCAATACGTTTTGCAGGGCGAGACTCGCCGTGTCCGGCAAAAAAGCCGTTCCCCAATATTTTTTCTAACGGATGCTGCACGCAAGTAAGGCTTTTGGTAGGATAATAATCCTTATCGTGTATATGCAGATAACCTTGACTTACCGCATTCCGGGTTTGTTCGCTCAATAGGTAATCGTCGACAAACGGTTTGGTGGTTTCGCTCGAAAATTTCATCATCATTCCCGCAGGAGTATCTGCATTCATATTCGCATTTTCGCGGGTAACGTCGTTCGATTTCGTTTCAATTATCTCTAAAAACACATCGCGAGTTTTCGCTTTTCGGGCTATGCTTCGTTGATTACGGTAAGTTATGTATTTTTGAGCCACATCCTTTCGGCTACTTTTCATTAGCTCCAACTCTACGCAGTCTTGAATGGCTTCTACGGTCATCTGTTCATTACCCCGACACACAATCCGGTCGGTTATCTGCCGTATCAATTCCATATCTTCACCCTTTTCCGTATGCAACATTGCCTTACGGATAGCGGTTATTATTTTTTCTTCATTAAAACCTACAATACGGCCATCCCGTTTTATTACCGTCTGAATCATATCTGTGTTTTTGTTAAATTGTCGTTTTTAGAAATTTGTATATTTTGTTTTTGGTGGTACAAATATACAAATAAACAACCTATATAATCAAAAAGTTTTTTGTTTTGGATAACTTTTTATGTGTAATTATTTTATAATATATTATATATCAGAATGTTGTAATTTTAATTTGGAAACTTTTTATACAATAATGTTGTAAAAATATTCTGAATTAGGTAATTATGTGTATGCGGAAATGTTTAAGGCAAACGATTTTTTTTGATAGGAGATACCTTGCAGTTTACCTTTCTATACAGCTTTACAAGAATTAAAGTTCGAATAGTATAGACAAAAAACAGGAAAGGAGTGTTTTTATATTAGGTTATTTGGCGTCGATTAATTGCATCAAAGCGGGGCATCCGCTGGCGTCGTAAACTTCTATATTTCCTGTCGGACAAGGTTTATCCGCTTCTTTAAACGTAAGGTTACGGTTTTTATCTCTGTTCTGCCATGCAGTGCGAATGTTGTGTTGTAGCCAATCCGCATATTGAGGTTGGTTGCAATCTTTTATCAGCATAGCGATGTATTGGGCGAAGATAGCTGTATAGATACCTTGTTCTATGCCGTTTTTAAACTCTAAAATGCTGTCGCCGTAACACATATTCTGCCGGGTATAATCGGCGGCTTTTATGGCGTCGTCCAAATACTTTTTGTCGTTTGTAGCTTTATACAGCATAACGGCCGATCCTATAAACGTACCTTGATTATATAGTTGGGTAGTCCAATCTATCTGCATGCTGTTTTTATATAAATGATTGTAGTGCATATTGTCGGCGACGCGCCCCAGTTTCTCATCGAAAAATACGGGGCGAGCCCATGTATATACCTCTTTCGCTTTGTCTAAATATCCGTTGTCTTTCGTAATGCCGAAAAGCGTCATGGCGGCTATAATAGTGGGGTAATTAATGCAAGACATTTTCGCGTCGTGTATGAAGTTCCACCACAACCCGCCTCTGTCGGCATCGTACGCCTCTTTCCAAACATAGAAAAATCCCGACGAAGCGTTGCATAAATATTTGCCGTCGCCGGTTATTTGATAAGCTCGGCCGAGCGAAATAATCCACCACATCATATCATCGTAAATAAACCATTCGTGCTTATCCGTCCAATCATATCCGGAGTATTGTTCATATCCGCCTTCGTAGATTTCGTCTATCAGTTGGCGGTAGCGTTTGTCTCCGGTACGCTTATAAGCATTCATTATCATGTCCCAGTAAATAGCCTGCGTCCAAATGGCGGCTCTGCCTTTTTTGTTTGAATCTATGGCGTAAAGTTTCATTTCCGGATTGTAAAATGCCGAATGAAAAGCATCTATGGCGAGCGTACGTTCTTTATTGGAAATATTTTTTTGACCTGTTGCGGTTATCGTGGAGAAAATAAGCAGAAAAGTCCAGAATAATTTTGTTTTCATTTCGTCTCGATTGTTTCTGTTGACAAATATACGGTTTTATTTGACAAAAGGATACAAAAAAGACAGGAGATATACCGAAATATATCTCCTGTCCGTATTTCTTAGTCTAAGGAAATTAGGCTTTCTGACTACGTTTCCGTTCTATTTCGTCCAAAATGATTTTGCGCAGACGTAAGTGGTGAGGAGTTACCTCTACATATTCGTCTTCTTTAATGTATTCTAACGCTTCTTCCAAACTGAATACGACAGGCGGAACAATACGAGCTTTGTCATCTGCGCCCGAAGCCCGCATGTTAGTCAGTTTTTTCGATTTAGTAACGTTTACCACAATGTCGCCTTCTTTGGCGTTTTCTCCAACCACCTGCCCGGCGTACACCTCTTCTTGCGGAAAGATGAAGAAACGGCCTCTATCTTGCAGTTTATCGATAGCGTAAGCAAAAGCCGTACCGGCCTCCATGCTGATAAGCGAGCCGTTTGTGCGGCGTTCAATATCGCCTTTCCAAGGTTGGTATTCAAGAAAACGGTGCGCCATGATAGCTTCTCCGGCCGATGCTGTGAGCACGTTATTGCGCAATCCGATAATTCCGCGCGAGGGAATGTTGAATTCCATGTGAATGCGGTCTCCTTGCGATTCCATGACAAGCAGTTCTCCTTTACGGCGGGTTACCATGTCGATGATTTTGCTTGAATATTCTTCCGGCAAATTGATAGTGAGTTGTTCTATCGGTTCGCATTTTTCACCGTTTATTTCACGAACGATAACTTGCGGTTGTCCTACTTGCAGCTCATATCCTTCGCGGCGCATGGTTTCGATAAGTACCGATAAATGAAGCACCCCGCGTCCGAAAACAGTCCATACATCCGAGTCGGGAGCTTTTTCCACCCGTAAAGCCAAATTCCGGTCTAACTCTTTGGTTAGGCGGTCGGCTATGTGGCGAGAAGTTACATATTTACCGTCTTTTCCGAAAAACGGGGAGTCGTTGATGGTAAACGACATAGACATGGTCGGTTCATCTATGGCGATGCGGGGCAGCGGTTCGGGATTTTGCAAATCGGCAATAGTATCGCCGATTTCAAAATTGTCGATACCTATTAATGCGCAAATATCGCCCGAAGAAGCGGACTGTACTTTTGTGCGGCCTAATCCTTCAAAAATGTCCAACTCTTTGATGCGTTGTTTTATAAACGAACCGTCTTTGGTACAAAGAGCCACATCCATTCCTTCACGTAACTCTCCTCGGTGAATGCGCCCTACGGCAATTCGGCCTACATAAGAAGAGTAGTCGAGCGATGTAATCAACATTTGGGGGGTACCTTCCAGATATTCGGGCTCGGGGATGTATTCGATAATCGCATCTAATAAAGGAGTGATGTTGTCGGTAGGTTTGCGCCAGTCGGTCGACATCCAATTTTGTTTAGCCGAACCGTAAATTGTGGGGAAGTCTAATTGTTCCTCAGTAGCGTCGAGGCTGAACATTAGGTCGAAAACCATTTCTTGTACTTCATCGGGGCGACAATTCGGTTTATCTACCTTATTAATAACTACCATCGGCTTCAATCCTATTTGAAGCGCCTTTTGCAACACAAACCGGGTTTGGGGCATAGGGCCTTCAAATGCGTCTACTAACAATAGGCAGCCGTCCGCCATGTTCAACACCCGTTCTACCTCTCCTCCGAAATCGGAGTGTCCCGGAGTATCTATAATATTGATTTTATAATCTTTATATCGAATAGAAACGTTTTTTGAAAGAATCGTGATACCTCGTTCACGTTCCAAATCATTATTGTCAAGGATTAACTCGCCGGTATTTTGATTCTCACGAAATAGTTGTCCGGCCAAAAGCATTTTATCGACCAACGTTGTTTTTCCGTGGTCAACGTGGGCTATAATAGCGATGTTTCTAATTTTTTGCATATATTTTCTTTTGGTGGTGCAAAAGTACTATTTTTTTTTGTGTGAGATACATTGTGCCTCATCATTAATGTATTTTTGTTGTGTTATTGATATTTTTGTAACAAAATGAATTTATCAGATAAGAATTTTGCCGAATATTTTGCTCGAATCGACAATATCATTACCTTTGCAATGCAAAAATACCAAAGCGGATGTGGCGTAATTGGTAGCCGCGCTAGACTTAGGATCTAGTGTCTTGCGACGTGTGGGTTCGAGTCCCGTCATCCGCACCGATAAACAGAGGTTGTCTAAATTATTAGACAACCTCTGTTTTTTCATCAGGGCTTATGATAAACAAAGCGGTTTTCCGATTATTCTTTGGAGACCTATGACATTGCCTTACAACAAAACCCTCTATAAACGATTATACGATTTATAGAGGGTTTATATTTATGCGCTATTGCCTAACAAGAGTTCACGCTGTAAGGCGGTATATAGTTATCTATTCTTTTATCCCGTCCATTGCTACGATTACCTCGTTGCCCTGTTTCAGTAACATTTGCGCGAATTTCCGTATCGTTTCGGGCGTTTGTTTTTCAACCAGCGCATTATAATGAGTAATATTGTCTATGCCGTATTTGCTGTTCAACTCTAACATTTGCAAACAATAACCATTTGTTTTAATATGTTGGCTGTGCGATTTCAACCAATATTCTTTTACGTCTTTTACATATTTGGGGTCTGGTCCTTTTTCCGCTACCTGCTGCAACTCTTGCAAGGCGATAGCCGTCAGTCTTTCGCGTAAATCTTTGTTCGTATCGAACGAAACGGTTAAAGTGTATGTTTTCGTTCCGGCATCGATAGAACCGTTTACTCGAACTCCGTAGGTTCCCCCTTCTTTTTCACGGATAGATTCAACGTACATTTGTCGCAAAATATCGGTAAGAATATCCATCTTTACAGAGTTTTCCGCTGTAAATTTACATTTTCCGGAGAATACGGCATACACGCTCGATTTGGGAGTTTCCATCGTTTTTTCAAAAGCGCGAGCATCTTTTCCCTTGCGGGCATATACCTCGAACTTGCCTTTCTCTTTTCTGTTCAAAGAAGGTAAAGACGCAATGTATTGTTCGGTATAGAGCCGCATGGAATCTATATTTATATTTCCTACAAATGTAAAAGTAAAGTCCGAAGCGTCGCTGAATCGGTCGCGATGTATAGCCAGAATCCGATCGTAGTCGATATCTTCTATTTGATTCGATTTAACGGGTAATGTGCGGGGATGCCCTTGATACAGCGCCATGTTGATAGTATCGCTGAATGCCGATGAAGGATCTGCTTCTTGGTTTTTAAGTGCCGTTTTAACTCGCTCTTTCCAAGCGGCGAAAGCCTCCTCGTCTTTATCCGAGTCCGTAAAAGTCAAATAAATAAGCTGCATCAGCGTTTTTAAGTCTTTTACCGTGCTGCCGCCTTGTAAACCTTCGAAGTTATCTTGAATATAGCTGGATATGTACACCTGTTTTCCGGCCAGCATTTTGGTGAGGTCTGTTTGAGAAAAGCCTCCTACCTTGCTGATACCCATAACGCTGTTGGCCGTTTGTAGAGAAAGTATATCCGAATTGCCGTATTGCGAGCCGCCTCCGGGACTGTATGCGCGGAAGCCGATTTCATCTTCTTTAAACGTGGTCGGTTTCAACACAACCGTTGCGCCGTTCGATAATGTCCAAATAGTTGTTCCGAAACGTTCGTCCGATTTTTCTTTGATAATCCGTCCCGGTACAGGAGGCTGTTCCATTAACGGTTGATTCGACACTTCGTCCGTATAAGGTTTTATGTCGGCTTGACGAATTTTTTCGAATAAACTCACCAGTTGCTCTGCTGACGGATAAGATACCCCCTCTCTTTCAGGCGCGGTTATCGCAAACGCCACATTTTTATCTTTTATTAGATTCTTTACTACTTGATTGATAAAATCTACACTCGGAATACTGTTGATAATTGATTTCAGCAAACTTACTTCCGCATCTATACCGGTAATAGACCCGCCGTTGATAAAATGGTCTACATATTCTTGTACATACGAAGAGTTGTACCGAGTGTTTCTCTCGGCGTACAAATTGTCGATATAACTTAAAATTTGAGCTTTGGCGCGTTCATATTCCGATTCGGTAAAACCATATCTGCTTACTCGTTCCAATTCGGTAACCAGAGCGGTAAAGGCATCTTCTATCTTTTCCGGTTTTCCGGCCGCTGCTGCGGCAAAAGCGTCTTTCGTGTTTGAAATCATAAAAGCCCCGTCGCTCGAAGTGGCGCCTAAAAAAGGAGCGTCGGCTTTTTGCGTCAGCTCTTCCAATCGGGCATTCAGCATCGAAGATATAGCCATTTTGATATAATTATCGGCCAATCCCGCTATGGTAGCTTTTTCTTTATTGGGCATACGGTCGTGTTTAAAAAACATTGTAACGATAGCGTTTGTCGCCTCCTTATCGGTAGCTATCGCAACAATAGGCTCTTCATTATCCGGAACCTGAAAATAAATGCGTTCGGCAGCATTATCCGGCATTTTAATACTGCCAAGCGATTCTTTCACTTTCTTTTCAACAAGGTCTACATCGAAGTCTCCTACTATGATAATTCCTTGCAAATCCGGTCTGTACCATTTGTGGTAATAATCTCGGATAGCTTGGTAGGGGAAGTTCTGAACGATTTCCATTTTACCGATAGGCATTCTGTCGGCATATTGGCTGCCGGCGAAAAGTACGGGAATTGTTTTATCCCAAAGCCGGGAGGTTGCATCTGCTCGGGTTCGCCATTCTTCGGTAATAACACCCCGTTCGTTGTCTATCTCTTCATCTTTCAACGCTATTTCAGAAGCCCAGTCATGTAAAATAAGTATGCACGAGTCGATAATGCTTTCACGGGTTGTGGGCACATTCGATATGTTGTAGACCGTTTCGTCGAAAGACGTGTAAGCGTTGACATCCGTACCGAATTTTACGCCGATGCTTTGCAGCCATGTCAACATAGTTTTATCCGGAAAATTTTTTGTCCCGTTAAAGGCCATGTGTTCCAAAAAGTGCGCCAATCCCCGTTGATTATCTTCTTCCAATACCGAGCCTACTTTTTGAGCGATGTAAAATTCGGCACGGTCTTTGGGTAATTCATTGTGTCGGATATAATAAGTTAATCCGTTGGGTAATACGCCATAACGTATAGCTGTATCTATTGGTAACGCTTTGAGTTCAGTTTGTTGCGCTTTTACCGGAGCAGTCAAAGCCAATACGGTAAAAAATATCAAAAATGACACGATTTTCTGTATCTTCATATCTTTATTGTTTTTATTATATATACAAAGTTAGAAATTAAATCGTTCAATACAACGGTTCAGGGATTTATTCAAATTTTATTTTGAATAAGAATTTCCTATCGGTTGTATTAAACACTGTAAGTACCAAACCTAATCACACCGAATAAAAACAGAGTTATTTATTAATGTATAGAGACAGAATGTGTCTTTTTCGGTTTTCTGCAAGAACCGCATTTCGGTACTGTTATCGTAGGTACGAAAGTTGAAAAATTTCTTGTGGCAGCCTTGAAGATAAAGAATAGCTTCTGTGGGAACGAAAAAAAGGCTGCCTAACTTGAAAATAGACAGCCGTTTGTAAGTATTTCAGAAAACGTTGTTATTTCGCTTCCCAGCCCAATGCGCTTGCTCCTAATACGGCAGCATCGCTTTCTTTCAGTTCAGAAGGAATTACTTTTACTTTACCTTTATAAATAGGTAAAACGTTACGATCCAAAGATTCGCGTATCGGTTTCATAATCAATTCTCCCGATTTTGCCAAACCGCCGAAAATAACGATGGCCTTAGGACTTGAAAACGCTACGAAATCGGCAAACGCTTCACCTAACATGTTTCCGGTATATTCGAAAATTTCGGCAGCCATTTTATCGCCGGCAATAGCAGCGTCATATACATCCTTAGAAGTAATATCCTGAATAGGTATCTGACGCAACAAACTTTGTTCGTTACGTATTTCGAGGAATTCGCGTGCAGTACGAGCCACACCCGTAGCAGAAGCATAGGCTTCGAGACAACCGGTACGTCCGCAACCGCAAAGACGACCGTTTCCGCGTCTCATGATTACGTGTCCCAATTCTCCGGCAAAACCGTCATGTCCGTACACCAATTGTCCGTTTATCACGATACCGCTGCCGACACCAGTTCCGAGCGTAATCATAATAAAATCTTTTATTCCGCGTGCTGCGCCGTAAGTCATTTCGCCGATAGCCGCTGCGTTAGCGTCGTTAGTCAACGATACGGGATAACCTGTTTTTTCAGAAAGCATCTGAGCCAAAGGCACAACGCCTTTCCACGGGAGGTTCGGTGCAAATTCAATTGTTCCGGTATAATAATTGCCGTTGGGCGCGCCTACGCCGATACCGGTAATTTGGTCTGCAACTTTTTCTTGGACAATAAGTTTGGTTAGTTCTTCTGAAAGATTTTTTACGTAATCTTCAACTTCGCTATACTTTTGAGTTTTAATAGAACCGCTCGCAATAATGGTTCCGCGAGCATCGACGATTCCGAATACGGTATTGGTTCCGCCAATATCAATCCCTACAACATAAGGTTTACTCATAGTCATTTTAGTGTGTTTTATATTATTAAATTTTGAGTTACTGCAAAGGTAAAAGAATCTTTCAAAAAAACGGGCTATTTATGTTCATAAAAAGTAAAAAAAACGTTTTTTTAATTTTTGAGTAAAATGTTCGGAGTGGCGATTTCACTGATTGTCATTACAAAAGATATTCATATTGTTGTTTTACGAAGAATAGTATTTACCTTGATAATACAACAGAATGAGTTTATTGTTTTGTGTCGGGTTTGCACTATCTTTGTACCCGAAAACGGCGATTAAAGTATATTGTCGTAAAAACAAATTAGAAAAACAAAAGCAAGCACATGAGTTATAATTTATTAAAAGGAAAAAGAGGGATTATTTTCGGAGCCCTCAATGAGATGTCCATAGCGTGGAAAGTTGCCGAACGTGCGGTAGAAGAAGGCGCAATCATTACATTGACTAATACGCCCGTAGCTGTGCGTATGGGAGAAGTGTCCGAACTCGGTAAAAAATTGAATGCGGAGGTAATTCCGGCAGATGCTACGAACATAGAAGACTTGGAAATGGTATTTTGTAAGTCTATGGAGATTTTGGGCGGCAAAATAGATTTTGTGCTCCACTCTATCGGGATGTCGCCGAATGTGCGAAAAAAACGTCCGTACGACGATCTCGACTACGATATGCTCAACAAAACACTCGACATATCGGCCATCTCTTTCCACAAAATGATACAAACGGCAAAAAAAATGGATGCCATAGCCGAAGGCGGTTCCATTCTTGCCTTATCTTACGTAGCTGCGCAACGTACGCTTTTCGGATACAACGATATGGCCGACGCTAAGGCCTTGCTCGAATCTATCGCCCGCAGTTTCGGATATATTTACGGACGCGAAAAGAACGTCCGTATCAACACCATTTCACAATCGCCTACTATGACAACTGCCGGCAGCGGCGTAAAAGGCATGGAGTCGCTTATGGACTTTTCAAACCGGATGTCTCCGTTGGGAAATGCCAATGCCGACGAATGCGCCGATTATTGTATCGTTATGTTCTCTGACTTGACACGGAAAGTTACCATGCAAAACCTGTTTCACGATGGCGGATTTTCAAGTATGGGTATGAGCCTCAGAGCTATGACGCAATACAATAAAAGTTTCGACGAATATCGGAATGAAAAAGGTGATATTTGTTACGGATAATATTGAACAATTTCATTTCGAAATCATTTATTTATATAAAATAATAATCACTATGAAACAGTCTCAATTTATTGCGGATTTTAAAAAGTTTGTCATGCGTGGCAACGTTATTGACATGGCTGTCGGTATCATTATTGGTGCTGCGTTCGGAAAAATCGTATCGTCAGCCGTTTCAGATCTTATTATGCCTGTTGTAGGTCTTTTATTGGGAGGCGTTAATTTCACCGATTTGAAGTTTACTTTGGCCGATGCTTCTGTAAACGCTGCGGGAGAAGCGGTTCCTGCCGTAACGTTGAATTACGGAAACTTCATTCAGGTTACAGTTGACTTTTTAATTATTTCGTTCGCTATTTTCCTTTTGATTAAATTAATCGGAAAACTTTCACGTAAAAAAGAGGAAGCGCCTGCTGCACCTCCGGCTCCGAGCGAAGAAGTACAACTGCTTACTCAAATTCGCGATTTATTGCAGGATAAAAAATAAATCGATTCTTTGAATGTAAAGAGGCTGCTTCATTTTTTTGAGGTAGCCTTTGTTTTTAATGGAAATACGAAAATTTTTCTGAGTAAAGTTTGAAGTATATCTTTTCTCACAATATTCAGGTATTGCTCATTATAAATATTATCATTACTTTTATACAAAAATAAAATAGACATTAAAACATTAAAATACATTCTTTGAATTTTCAGAAAAGATATGGAACCGAAGCATCACCATCACCACGAACACAGCCATCAAATAACGTCGCTCGACAAGGTTTTCATTTTCGGAATAATTTTAAATCTGCTTTTCGTTGCGGTAGAAGCCGGAGTAGGTTTTCTGTACAATTCATTAGGTTTGCTATCCGATGCCGGGCATAATCTGAGCGATGTTTTCAGCCTTCTATTGGCGTTATTGGCTTTCCGGTTGACGAAATTGCACGGCAATTCTCGTTATACGTATGGCTATAAAAAAAGCACGGTACTCGTTTCATTATTAAATGCCATTATTTTGTTAGTAGCCGTAGGCGCTATTATCATTGAGAGCATTCATAAATTTCAAAACCCCGCTCCGGTAAACGGAGCCGCTATTTCTTGGACTGCCGGTATAGGGATAATTATCAATGGATTTACGGCGTGGATGTTGATGAAACGGCAAAAAAACGACTTGAACGTCAGAGGCGCGTATCTGCACATGGCGGCCGATACGTTGGTTTCGGCAGGAGTAGTTGTTTCCGGTATAATTATCAGTATAACCGGTTATTCCATTATAGATCCTGTTATAAGTTTGGTCATAGCCGTAATTATCCTTTTGTCGACATGGAATTTACTTTCGGGTAGCATTCGGTTGTCGTTAGACGGAGTTCCGGAAAATATAAATATCGATAAGGTTCAACAAATTTTATCCGAAAATTGTTATGTTACCGGATGCCATCATCTTCACGTATGGGCTATTAGCACAACCGAGAATGCTCTTACGGCACATATCATACTGTCGGATATTCTCCAAATGGAAGCCGTAAAGCAACAAATTAAAGAACATCTGAAAGAGGTTGGCATAGTACATGCAACGTTAGAATTTGAGTTGGCGTCGGGACATTGTAGCGATACATCGTGCAATTGTCATGAATAACAACTTCCTGAAATTTGCATTGAGAATAAAATGGTTTGATTATACAAAGAATAAGCACATTAAATAATAGCAGAACAACCGTATATACAATAAGCCGTTATCGCAGTAACAGACACATGCCAAGTAAAACGAACAAACAATAACGATGAAAAAGATTGTATTACTGCGACATGGTGAAAGTACGTGGAATAAAGAAAACCGATTTACGGGGTGGACAGATGTTGACCTTACGCCTAAGGGCATAATTGAAGCGGAAAAAGCCGGAGAGACTTTGCTCAAAGAGGGATTTTCGTTTCAGAAAGCTTATACTTCATATCTCAAACGTGCGGTAAAAACATTGAATTGTGTTTTAGATAAGCTCGATGCAGACTGGATTCCGGTTGAAAAAAGTTGGAGATTAAACGAGAAACATTACGGAACCTTACAAGGCCTCAACAAGAGCGAAACCGCAAGCAAATACGGAGAAAGCCAAGTCCTTGTTTGGCGCAGAAGTTATGATACCGCACCTCCTGCTTTGACAAGCGATGATCCTCGTAATCCGAGTTTCGATATTCGTTACAAAGGTGTTCCGGATACCGATCTGCCTCGAACAGAATCGCTAAAAGATACCATAGATCGTATATTGCCGTATTGGAAATGCGTAATATTTCCGAATCTGAAAGAAGCAGACCAATTGTTGGTAGTGGCTCATGGCAATAGTTTGCGTGGTATTATTAAATACCTGAAAAATATTTCAGACGAAGATATTGTTCATGTAAACCTTCCGACAGCCATTCCGTATGTTTTTGAATTCGATGACAAATTAAACTATATTCAGGACTATTTCTTGGGAGATCCGGAAGAAATAAAAAAACTTATGGATGCTGTGGCGCATCAAGCCAATGTCCGAAAATAAAGTTTTTAAATTCAAGAGAAAAAGGTAGTAGACACTCCATCGAGTGTCTATTTTTTTTACATGAGTGTTCAAAATTTTTACATCCGAAAAATTTTATAAACTATATTCCTGTTCATTATCAGCTTTATACAGAAGTGGCATGGCATTTGTATTTATTACTAAAAACAACACATACAATTTAAACTTATTATTATGATATCGTTTTTTTACGCAAAAAACAACCCTTTTTTTCGTATCATTACTCTTGCGTTAGGACTTGCTCTGAGTAGTGTTTTATTTTCGTATATCGCATTCTTTTTAAATACCAATACCTATTTTGGAGAATATGAAAATTTATATGCGATAGACCGTAATTTGGTTGTCGGATACCAAGAGTCAAATACGAATATGATTTTTGCTCCGATACCGTCGGCATTGAGAAACACTTTGCCGGAGATTGTCTCCGCAACGGTTTGTTCGCGCACTAATGATTGCAGTTTTACCTATCAAAACCACGATTATCCTTCGCAAATGATTATGGCAGACTCTTGTTTTTTCGAGACGATGGGAATCCGTATTTTAGAAGGAGATAGCAAACAGCTCGGATTGCAAAATCATATTTTTATATCGGACAAGTTGGCGAAAGCGATGTTTAAAGACGAAAGCCCCGTAGGCAGCCAAATTCTTTTTTATAATGTAATACCATACACGGTGGCAGGAGTATTTGAACATGTAGAAAACAGTACTTTGCAATTTGAAGCCGTGTTATCTTTCGTCAATGTCAGCAATCAATTCGGATATTATTGCGGTTGGAATGGAGGCGACTCGTTTCAAGGATATGTCAGACTGTTACCGGAAATACCTTATCGTCAAGTTTCCGACAAATTGCAAAGCGTAATACTCTCGCATATAGAGCCGATGGAAGGTTATGAAGAAAGTTTCTTTTTGATACCCATAACCGATTTGGCGACGAAAAAAGACAATACCCCTTTGTTTTTATTCATTTTGAATCTTTTAGCCGTTGCCGTACTGACTATTTGTACGTTCAATTATATTTTGTCGGTATTATCTACATTGCCTTTGCGTATAAAATCGATTGGTATTTATAAAAGTTGCGGGGCGTCTAAACTGTCCATTTTCAAAATGTTTTTAGCAGAAACCGGCTGTATCATTGTAGCGGCTGTCGGTATAAGTTCAATTCTGGTATATATGATGAACGAACCCATAGAAACATTTACAGGACTTACGTTGCCGGTTCTTTTTTCGTGGGACAATATGAGGCTCCCTTTCCTAACGTTGTTAGATGCCGCATTTACGGCGGGAGTTGTACCGGGTATCGTTTTAGCCCGTACTCCTACAAACCTGTTTTTTTCGGCGAAAACAACCGGAAAGCAAATCTGGAAAAAATTGCTGCTGTTTGTTCAGATTACCGGAGCGGCTATTATTTTACCGTTGTTAACCGTAACCATACAGCAATACTATTATTTGACGAATAAACCGCTCGGTTACGATTCTGAAAATATTTTATATGCGAATTTAGGAGGTCGGTTGCAATCCGATGAACAAATAAATACCCTGTTGTCGGAATTAAAACGATTTCCGTATGTAGCATCTGTCGCCACGTCAGAAGATTTTATCGGAGGATATTCCGGCAACCCTGTTTGGGACGATGAGGAAAATACGTTATTTATAACCCGTCTCACAGCATTCGATAGTTGTTACATTCCCACCTTGAATATAAATATAGTAGAAGGC
>JAFUKV010000143.1 GCA_017467745.1 Bacteroidaceae bacterium
ATAACTGCCGCTCGCTTCAAGCTATCTATAAAAATGTCGGCTTCTTCTTGAGTATTGTAAACTGCAAACGATGCTCTGGCCGTAGCTTCTATGCCTAATGCGTGCATAAGAGGCTGCGCACAGTGGTGTCCTGTGCGAACGGCCACACCCATTTTGTCAAGCAGCATCCCTACATCGTACGGATGGCTGTTGCCGATGAGGAATGAAATAACCGCATCTTTATGCGGTGCTGTGCCGAAAATGCGCATGCCGGGAATTTCCAGCATTTTTTGTGTTGTATATTGCATTAGCTTATTTTCGTGGGCGGCAATGTACTCGATTCCGATTTTTTCAACATAATCTAATGCGGTAGAAAATGCTGAGGCGCCAACGTAATCGGGAGTTCCGGCCTCAAATTTGAATGGCAATTCGTTGAATGTGGTTTTTTCGAAAGAGACGTGGGCTATCATTTCTCCACCGCCTTGGTAAGGAGGCATTTTGTCGAGCCATTTCTCTTTTCCGTATAATACGCCGAATCCCGTAGGCCCGTATACTTTGTGTGCAGAAAAAACAAAGAAGTCGGCATCTAAATCTTGCACGTCTACTTTTAAGTGAGGGATAGCCTGTGCCCCGTCTATTAAAACAGGTACATTATGCTGATGGGCGATGTTGATAATTTCTTTTGCCGGATTGATAGTTCCCAACACATTCGATACATACGTCAACGATACCAATTTTGTTTTTTCAGAGAAAAGGTTGCGGAATACATTCAAATTCAGTTCTCCTGTCGAAGTAATGGGTACTACCTTGATGCGTATCCCTTTTCGAGTTTCGAGCAGTTGCCACGGAACAATATTGGCATGGTGTTCCATTTCCGAAATAATGATTTCATCTCCTTGTTGCATAAATGCTTCTCCGAAAGATGACGCTACTAAATTGATAGACTCGGTTGTACCTCTTGTAAAGATAATTTCGTGAGAGTGCCGGGCGTTTATGTAACGTTGTATGTGCGCTCTCGATTGCTCCATGATATTGGTAGCTTCTTGGCTGAGAAAATGTACACCCCGATGTACATTCGCGTTACTTATATAATAGCTTTCAGCAATTTTGTCCACAACACATTTCGGTGTTTGTGAGGTGGCTGCGTTATCTAAATAAACCAATGGCTTGCCATATATCCGGCGCGATAGTATGGGAAAATCTTCTCTTATTTTATTGATGTCTAACATAGGCCGATTATTTGCAAATTCTGCATCCTGAACATTTGGCTAATTCTCCCCGAAATCTTTTTTCTACTAAAAGGCGTAAACGGTCTTTTAAGGCATCGAGCCGTACGGTGTCTATTACGTCGCTGGTAAAAGCGAACATCAGCAGCATGCGGGCTTCTGCTTCGGGGATGCCTCTTGATCGCATGTAAAACAATGCTTGTTCATCTAATTGTCCTATTGTGGCGCCGTGACTGCATTTTACGTCGTCGGCGTAAATTTCGAGTTGTGGTTTGGTAAACATTTGCGCATCTGATGTAGCGCATAAATTTTTATTGCTTTGGTATGCTTCTGTTTTATCTGTACCTTCGCGAACGAGAATACGCCCGCTGAATGATCCGGTAGAGGTATCGTTCAGTACATATTTAAACAACTCTCGGCTGGAACAGCGGGGTACAGCATGGTCGATAAACGTAAAAT
>JAFUKV010000144.1 GCA_017467745.1 Bacteroidaceae bacterium
GATAAAATTATCTATTTTCCCATCCGAGTCGCAAGTAATATCCTGCAAAGTAGCTGTCCGATCGGGTTTCTCATCAAGACGATTCAACGGCATAATAGGGAATATCTGGTCTATTGCCCACGAGTCCGGCAGCGATTGAAACAGCGAAAAATTACAGAAATATTTATCCGGTAACATTTTTGAAATCTTTTTCAACTCTTCGGGCGCATGTTTCATTTCAGACGCAATAGCATATACTTCGCGAGCTACCGACCAGAACAAACGTTCCACCTGTGCCCGAGTACGTAAATCAAGCAAACCTAAACTAAACAAATCCAACGCCTCTTCACGAGTTTGTAAAGCATCGTGCCAAGTCTCTATCAATCCCGGTTGGTTTGTATTCTCCCACAATTTATAAAGATCATGTACCAACTCATGATCGTCCGGCGAAATTTCTTCATCCTCATCGAATACCGGTAAAGTTGCGGTTTCCAATACCTCGAACACCAATACGGAGTGATGCGCAGTCAAAGAACGTCCCGACTCGGTAATAATGTTCGGCTGCGAAATTCCGTTCTTATTACATACATCCACTAAGGTAGATATGGAATCGTTCACATATTCTTGAATAGAATAATTCATGCTGCTTTCGCTTGAAGAAGAACGAGTTCCGTCATAGTCAACCCCCAATCCGCCTCCGATATCAACAAATTCGACATCATAACCCATCTTATGCAATTGTACATAAAATTGAGATGCTTCTTTCAGTGCGTTTTTAATCCGTCGGATTTTAGTAACCTGGCTGCCTATATGGAAATGAATCAACCGGAGACAGTCTCTCATTTTATTCTTATCAAGAATATCAAGCGCATCTAAAAGTTCGCTGGAATTTAATCCGAACTTACTTACATCTCCACCCGATTCTTCCCATTTTCCACTCCCGGAACTGGCAAGTTTAATACGAATACCTATATTAGGCCTTATTTTCAAGCGTTTAGCAATAGAGGCTATAAGCTTCAACTCATTTAATTTTTCTACAACCAAAAAAATACGTCGACCCATTTTTTGCGCCAACAACGCTAATTCAATGTAATTTTCGTCTTTGTAACCATTGCAGATAATCAAAGAGTTTTTATCTATATTGATAGCCAATACGGCATGCAATTCCGGTTTAGATCCGGCTTCAAGTCCGATATTGTATTTTTTTCCGTGACTGACAATCTCTTCGACAACGGGGCGCATTTGATTTACCTTGATAGGGTAAATAATAAAATTCTTTGCCGTATATCCATATTCATCAGCAGCCCGTTGAAAACAATTGGATATCTTTTCTATACGGTTATCCAATATATCGGGAAAACGGAGCAATACAGGAGCAGGAACATCTCTTACCTGCAATTCGTCCATTAATTCTTTTAAATCTACCGGAGCATAATCTTCGCGCGGAGTAACGAAAACATGCCCTTTTTCATTGATTTTAAAGTACTTCAATCCCCAGCCGTTAATATTGTATAGCTCGGCCGAATCATCAATACGCCATCTTCTCATTATAAATTAAATCTCAATAGGTTACAATTAATTATCTAAAATAAGTTCGCCTACCGTTTGTGCGGATTTGAAACGACAAAAATACGTATAAAAACGCATATTCTATATTATATTTAAATAAAATATTCCGCCTTTGACTTTATTCAGCCAAATCTCTATGACAAAAATGAAATGCGTACATTACAAAGCGATACAGAATAAAGAGTAAGCCTGATAAATTAACATTTATATCGAAAAAAGCATATTGGGGATGCGTCCTTATTCCATCAGAATAACTATCTTTGCAAAGTTTTATTTATTAACTTGATAATACATAAAAAAATGGTTAGTTACAAAGATTTAGGCCTTGTAAATACAAAAGAAATGTTTGCTAAGGCTATCAAAGGCGGATATGCAATCCCGGCTTTCAACTTTAATAACATGGAACAATTGCAAGCTATTATTCAGGCTTGTGCAGAAACAAAATCTCCGGTTATTCTTCAAGTTTCAAAAGGCGCTCGTCAATATGCAAATCAAACTTTATTGCGTTACATGGCAGAAGGAGCCGTTGAATATGCAAAAGAATTAGGTTGGGAAAAACCGCAAATCGTTCTTCACCTTGACCACGGCGATTCTTTCGAACTTTGCAAATCATGCGTTGACATGGGCTTCTCTTCTGTAATGATTGACGGATCTCATCTCCCTTACGACGAAAATGTTGCATTAACTAAAAAAGTAGTTGAATACGCTCATCAATTCGATGTAACTGTTGAAGGAGAACTTGGCGTATTAGCCGGCGTTGAAGACGAAGTTTGCGCAGAACACCATACTTACACCAAACCCGAAGAAGTTGTAGACTTTGTAACTAAAACCGGTGTTGACAGTTTGGCTATTTCAATCGGAACTTCTCACGGTGCAAACAAATTCAAACCCGAACAATGCACTCGCAACGCACAAGGTATATTAGTACCTCCTCCCTTGCGTTTCGACGTATTGGAAGGCGTAGAAAAAGAACTTCCGGGATTCCCCATCGTATTACACGGTTCTTCATCTGTACCTCAGGAAGAAGTTGCTACTATCAACAAATACGGAGGTGCATTGAAAGACGCTATCGGTATTCCCGAAGAAGAATTGCGTAAAGCTGCCGCTTCTGCTGTATGCA
>JAFUKV010000145.1 GCA_017467745.1 Bacteroidaceae bacterium
ATTGTGTAGCTCTTGCTATCGCTTTATAGTGTTGATAAATACCTTCTTGAGAAGGTTTATTATAATAAGGGACGACTGAAAGTATGGCATCTACTCCTGTAAAATCTTCTGTTTTCAGTTGTTCTACAATCGCTCTGGTATTGTTTCCACCCACTCCTAATACGATTGGTATACGTCCTTTCACTCTTTCTATAACGAAACTTAGTATTTGCTTTTTTTCTGTTTCGGATAATGTTGGGGTTTCGGCAGTAGTACCTAATACAACTAAATAATCCGATCCGTTTTGTATTTGAAATTCAATAAGTTTGGAAAGGGCGTCAAAGTCTATGGATTCATCTTCTTTAAATGGAGTGATTAGTGCCACTCCCATCCCTTTTAGATTAATTTTTGCCATATATGTTTTTTGATAGGTCTTTGTTTATCGGGCTTCAAAATTACTAATTATTATTTTTTATATCAATTTTCTTCCAGTAAAATAACAAATTTTCCAAGATTTCGGAAGGCGTAAGCATTTGAGAACTCTGGACCATAAATTGATAAGGATTCATTTTTTCGTTTTTTTTGAATCCCATTTTATAAGCAGCTTTTATAATGTATGCTAAATATGTTATTCTATTATCTTCTTTTGAAGTTGTATCTATCATAACATCATATGAGTGTTGTTGTATCGACTTTTCTATATTGGCGGATAGCAGGTATGTATATCGTCCAAAATCAGAATACTTCAATACTTCTATAATATCGGGAATGTCAAATGTATTCTTCTTTTTTTCTTTATGCTTATCTGTATCAATAGCAAGTATTGCAATCTCTTTGCCGTCTTGTTTCATTTTGTTTATATGAGGTTGCAAAATTTCTATCTGAGAATATTGACATAACAATAAGATATGGTGAGCTTGCGCATAGGTTTGAAAAGAGTCTGTAATTCTACCAGATTCGGATTGTATCTTTTGGATCTTTCGTTTAAGAATATAACTAAACATATTCACTTTTTTGTTTAAGATTCAATCATATTTAAAAAATCATTTTCCGAAATAATTTTGACACCAAGTTTATTGGCTTTTTCTAATTTGGCAGGCCCCATATTGGAACCGGCTAATAGAAAATCGGTTTTTCCGGATATTGAACCCGTATTTTTTCCTCCGTGTTGTTCTATTAACATTTTGTACTCTTCTCGAGAATGATGAATAAAAGTTCCACTAATAACGATAGTCGCTCCTTGTAATCGATTTGTATTTCGACTGATTTGTTCTTGTGAAATCTCAAACTTCAAACCATATTCTTTTAATCGGTCTATTTGTTCGAGGTTACGTTTGTCCTTAAAATAGGAGATTACGCTTTGGGCTATTCTAGTACCTATCTCATCTACAACAACCAATTCTTCTTCTGTTGCGTTTTTTATGTTATTGATATTCTTAAAAGCATATGCCAATTTTTTTGCCGTAGTTTCTCCAACAAATCGAATGCCTAATGCAAACAAAACCCGCTCAAACGGAACGTTTACGGAATTTGAGATGGATTCTGTAATATTTCGAGCAGACTTCTCTCCTAACCTGTCTAATTGGGATAATTGATTGATGTTCAGCACATATAAATCTGCTACGTTTTTAATGATTCCTAAACGGAAAAACAAATCGACAGTTTCCGTACCGATTCCTTCAATATTCATTGCCCGACGACTAATAAAGTGCTCAATTTTACCTTTTATCTGAGGAGGACAGCCAGTTTCGTTCGGACAATAATGCGCCGCTTCTCCCTCATAACGGATAAGTGGAGTATTACACTCGGGGCATCGGCTTATAAATCCGACCTTTTCTCCTATCATAAATCGGGCATCTGTATTAACACCCACTATTTTAGGTATAATTTCTCCACCTTTTTCAACATATACCATATCTCCTATGTGAAGATCTAACGATTCTATAATATCGGCATTATGTAAAGATGCTCGCCTTACCGTTGTACCGGAAAGTTGTACCGGATCAAGATTTGCAACAGGAGTAACCGCCCCTGTTCGTCCGACTTGATAAGAGACATAATTGAGACGTGTTTCCGCTCTTTCCGCTTGAAATTTATACGCTATTGCCCAACGGGGAGACTTCGCCGTATATCCCAGATTTTTTTGTTGAAGCAGCGAGTCTACTTTAAAAACAATACCGTCTGTAGCTACCGGCAAATTTTTGCGATTCACGTCCCAAAAACGAATAAACTCGTTGATTTCGGACAATGACGATAACCTGTTTGTCGCATCTGATATTTTAAATCCCCACGAACGGGCAGCTTGTAAATTTTCGAAATGACTGTCAAAGGGAAGATTCTCGCCTAACAAATAATACAGATAAGCGTCTAATTGACGAGAAGCGACAATTGAGGAGTTCTGTAATTTCAATGTTCCGGATGCGGCGTTTCTCGGGTTTGCAAAAAGAGGCTCTTCTTGCGCCTCTCGTTCTTGGTTTAATTTTTCAAAAACGCCCCATGGCATTAAAACTTCTCCTCTTATCTCAAACTCCTTAGGATAATCGGTTCCTCTTAATTGTAAAGGAATGCTGCGAATGGTCTTGATGTTATCGGTAACATCGTCTCCTTGTGTTCCGTCTCCCCTTGTTACCGCCCGTACTAATTTTCCGTCAATATACGTCAAAGAAATGGACGTACCGTCATATTTTAGTTCTCCTACAATCTGGAAATCAGCATTAAGTAAATCTTTTGTTCTGTTGTAAAAATCCGAAACTTCTCCTATCGTATAAGTATTCGATAATGACAACATGGGATATTTATGTGCCACTTGTTTGAAAGACTTATTGATGTCGCTACCTACTCGTTGAGTAGGAGAATTTGTATCTGCATATTGCGGATGTTGATTCTCTAAGTCTTGCAACTCTTTCATCAAACGGTCAAAATCTATGTCGGATATAACAGGTGCGTTTAAAACATAATAATTATAATTATGCTCGTTCAATTGGGCACGGAGATCTTCTATTTTTTGTAATATGAAATCCATATTCGGATATGTCTTTTGTCAAATGTGTAAATATAAAAATTCCATTTGAAATACTTTCGTTCAAATACTATAAAAGTTATGGAAATAAATAAAACGATTGTAGAATCGGTTGTAAAGTTCTACTTTTGCAATATAAATAAAGAAAAGATATGCGCATAGATATATTGACGGTTTTGCCCGAATTAATAGAAGGAACATTGAATCATTCTATTCTAAGACGAGCTCAGGATAAAGGTTTAGTAGAGATTTGTTTACATAATCTACGAGATTATTCTACGAACAAACATCGAAGAGTAGATGATTATCCATTTGGGGGTGAAGCTGGTATGGTTATGCAAATAGAGCCAATAGACAGGGCTATTTCCGCCCTTACGGCAGATAGGCATTATAATGAAATTATCTATACATCTCCTGACGGAGAAAAGTTTGACCAGCCGATGGCTAATACTTTGTCTTTAAGCGAGAATTTAATTATTTTATGCGGTCATTATAAAGGTATAGATTATCGTATTCGAGAGCATTTAATAACAAAAGAGATTTCAATAGGCGATTATGTGCTTACAGGTGGTGAGCTTGCTGCTGCGGTTATGTGCGATACGATTGTTAGGTTAATACCCGGAGCGATTGGAGATGAACAGTCTGCCTTATCCGATTCTTTTCAGGATCGTCTTCTTGCTCCGCCGGTATATACCCGACCAGCTGAATATAAAGGATGGAAGGTTCCGGATATTTTGTTGTCGGGTCATCAACGGAAAATAAGCGAATGGCAGCAAGAACAGGCTCTTAATCGTACTCGAATTCTTCGCCCGGATTTATTGGACGAGTAGACGTTTATATTTTTTCATCCAAATTATTATGTAATATGTTGCGTAATGTTTCTAAAATATTTTTTGCCTGAGCAATATCCGCTTTATTGTCATCGGGAATTTCAGACATATTATTTTCGCTGATAATATTGTCTAAATATTTAATTAGAGACGCTGCTTTTTCTTGATTGCCAGCATTATATTCTGCAAGAATCAGTTTAAAAGTTGTTTTAATATCGTATGGTGTAATATTTAATACTTTATTATACAATGGAATAGCTTCCTCTGGCATATCTTGCAATGCTCTCAAATCGCCCAATAACATATATGCTTCTTCGTTATTGGGATCTAAAAGGATTGCTTTTTCGAGATAATTTTCAGCTAATCTAAAATCTTTTTGGCGCAAATATATTTCGCCCAAAAATGAGAATAAAGACGAATCTTTATCGTCTATGGCAATAGCTTGTTTTAGAAAATCGATAGCTTTTTGCATTTCTTTTGTCGCAAAATAGTTGACTGCTAATTGGTAGCATGTTTCTACATCGAGCGGATTCATTTCGTATGCCTTTGTCAGATAAGATATAGCCTCTTTTGTCTTTTTCAAGGCAGAATAACATTCGGCAATCAACTCGTAAGCGACAGCCTTATTTCAATCGTTTTCTGCATATTCTTTAAATGTATCTATCGCTTCGTCGTATCGTTTGGAATCGTATAAACAATATCCTTTAAATGAGAGCGTATTTACGTCTTTTTCATCAATGGCCAAAGCATAATCGCATGCTTCGATAGCTTTTCCATAATTTCTCTTTATTGCGTAAATTTTGGCAAGTCCTAACCAATCGGAACAAGAATAAGGGTTTTGATCTAACAACTTGTCATACGCTTTCAACGCTAAATCTAACTGCTCTTTTTCTTCATAAATATTTGCTAATTCCCGAAGAATATCTGTGGTATCGGATATTTGTTTTAATGCTTTATTTGCAAAATCGGTCATTTCGGAGATTTTATCGTAATCAGCAAACAGACATAAAATATCCAAGCATAAATCAGAG
>JAFUKV010000146.1 GCA_017467745.1 Bacteroidaceae bacterium
ACGATACCCAACCATACAATATTCGTTTTTCTTGTTTTCTGCTTTTTTCAAGAAATCGGCAATGACTTCGAAACTTTCACGTCCATAAAAATCGTCGGCGTTTATAACCGCAAAAGGTTCTTTTATAACGTCTTTCCCCATTAAAACAGCGTGGTTGGTTCCCCACGGTTTAACTCTATCGGGATTCAATGTAAAGCCCTCAGGTAAATAATCTAATTCTTGATATACAATTTCTACCGGAATAATATTTTCATATTTACTAATGATATTGGCTTTAAAATCATCTGCAAAACTGTGGCGAATTACAAATACCACTTTACCGAATCCGGCACGTACGGCGTCGAAAATAGAATAGTCCATTATCGTTTCACCGTTCGGTCCTAATCCGTCCATTTGTTTAAGACCTCCGTAGCGACTACCCATACCTGCCGCTAAAACAAAAAGTGTAGGTTTCATATAATAAATTTATTTGTGTTGTTTTATTGACCGCAAATATACTAAGAATCTATAATTGCAGATTCTCTTTTTACCAAAAAACCATTCTTCCATACAGTAAATTCTTTATTTTTTGTACCTTTGCGCCATAATAAAGATCAAAATGAAAAAATATATTTTAGACCTGATTGTATCGACAAACGAGAAACTTCACAACAACTACATATTATTAAAATTGACATCTTCCCAAAAACTTCCGGAAATGTTACCCGGACAGTTTGCAGAAGTACGAGTAGATAAATCACCGTCTACTTTTTTAAGACGGCCTATCTCTATTAATTACATAGATAAACAAAAAAACGAACTATGGCTTTTAGTTCAAAAGGTGGGAGACGGAACTCGCGCGTTAGCAAACGTTCAACCGGGCGAAATCGTTAATATCGTCGCACCGTTAGGCAATACATTCTCAACACCGCAACAAACAGATAAAAAACTTCTTTTAGTGGGCGGCGGTGTCGGAACCGCTCCGATGCTATTTTTAGGCAGTCATTTAAAAGAAATGGGATTCTCTCCTAACTTTTTATTAGGAGCGCGTTCGGCGAACGATGTATTGCAATTAGATGATTTTCGCAGATTCGGTAACGTGTACATAACAACCGAAGACGGCTCGTTAGGCGAAAAAGGGTATGTAACCCAACACTCCGTTTTAGAAAATGAAACTTTCGACTGCATCTATACCTGCGGCCCCAAACCCATGATGGTTGCTGTTGCCGCCTATGCAAAAAAACGGAACATACTATGCGAAGTATCTTTGGAAAATATGATGGCTTGCGGAGTCGGAGCATGTTTATGTTGTGTTGAAAAAACAACGGAAGGACATGTTTGCGTATGTAAAGACGGACCTGTATTCAATATAGAAAAACTGACATGGCAGATTTAAGAACAAATATCGGAAACTTAGAATTAAAAAATCCCGTAATGACCGCATCCGGTACATTCGGATACGGAGAAGAGTTCGAAGACTTTATCGACATATCTCAAATAGGCGGAATAATTGTAAAAGGCACAACCTTAAACCACCGTGAGGGAAACCCCTATCCCCGAATGGCGGAAACTCCGTCCGGGATGTTGAATGCGGTAGGATTGCAAAACAAAGGCGTAGATTATTTCGTAGAGAATATCTATCCGGAAATATCTAAAATAGATACACGAATGATTGTAAACGTTTCGGGTGCTTGTGTTGAAGACTATGTAGCGACGGCCGAAAAAATAGCGTTGTTAGAACATATTCCGGCTATTGAACTGAATATCTCTTGCCCTAATGTAAAAGAAGGCGGTATGGCTTTCGGCACTTCCTGCCAAAGTGCGGCAAAAGTGGTTAAGGCCGTACGAGAAGCGTATCCAAAAACTTTAATTGTTAAACTCTCGCCCAATGTTACCGATATTGCGGAGATAGCCAAAGCCGTTGAGAGCGAAGGCGCCGATAGCATATCTCTCATAAATACAATATTGGGAATGGCTATCAACGCCGAAAAGAGAATCCCTGTTCTTTCTACCGTTACAGGAGGTTTGTCCGGACCTTGCGTAAAACCGATAGCTTTACGGATGGTATGGCAGGTATATCATGCCGTTAAAGTTCCGGTAATCGGATTAGGCGGCATTATGAACGCGACAGACGCTATCGAATTTATGTTAGCTGGCGCCTCCGCTATTCAAATCGGTACGGCTAATTTCATAGATCCGGCCATAACCGTAAAAGTAGCAAACGGAATAAACGAGTATTTAGAACGTCAAGGTTGTAAATCGGTAAAAGAAATTATCGGCGCGCTACGAGTGTAGTTTTATCTCCCCAGCCATTTGCTTTTCAAAATATTTGCAATAGTCTTTCAAACCGCAAGTTACACATTGCGGTTTGCGGGCCGTGCACACATACCGTCCGTGCAAAATAAGCCAGTGATGAGCTTTGGGCAATAACGGACCCGGAATATACTTAACCAAAGTCTTTTCCGTTTCCAACGGAGTTTTTGAATTTGTTGTCAACCCTATTCTATTCGAAATACGAAAAACATGTGTATCTACGGCCATCGCCTCTTTATTAAAAACGACAGAAGCGATAACATTAGCCGTCTTACGCCCCACTCCGGGCAGTTTTTGTAATTCTGCTATTTCTGAGGGAACCTCCCCTCCGAAAGTTTCCACCAACATTTTCGCCATCCCCACCAAATAGCGGGCTTTGCTGTTCGGATACGAAACACTGCGAATATATTTGAAAACCTCATCTTGCGAAGACGCCGCCAACACTTCGGGCGTCGGAAACGCCTTAAAAAGAGCGGGTGTTATCATGTTTACCCGTTTATCTGTACATTGAGCGGATAAAATAACCGATATCAAAAGTTGAAACGGAGAGTCATAATGCAATTCCGTTTCGGCGACAGGCATATTTTCAGAAAACCATTCTATTACCTTCTTATAACGTTCTTCTTTTTTCATTGCGAATTTTATTCGAAAATTTTACGTACAAAGGTAAAAACATTTTCTATTTCTTTACTTACAATTAAGAAGTGAAAAAATCTCGGTGAGTATAATACCCCTACTAATTTTGCTTATAATATTGATGCAGAAGTTTTGGAAAATATTCTGTTACTCACAGATAGACATTTAGCATAACCAGATCTTTACCAAAGTTATATACTAAACACAATAAAGTTTCAAGAAACGCTATCGCCCAATATTTCACACAATCTTCGAAGCGACGCTTCTTTTATTATCACAGTTTTGTTGTTGTCCAATAAGTAAATCGCAGGCATATCCGGTAAAACGAATAACTCTTTTTCCAGAATATTATCCAAATCGAATCCCACAATCCAATCAACCGGAAGTTCATTTTTTGTACGGTTCCAAGCTGTACGGTCTTCATCGGCGTATAAAGCCGCTACCGTCAGTTTCTTATCCTTAACCAATTGCTTCAATAAAGCATTGTTGTTCAAATCTTCCATAACCTCTATACAATGCCTGCAATCGGGGTCATAAAATATCAACAGTAATTTTTCTGCCGACGTATCATAAAGCGTCATTTGTTTCCCTTCACGGGTAAGATACGTAAAATCGGCGACGCGTGTTCCGCTCCGATTCTTTTTTACCACATTCAATAAATAGGTAAAACGCTCTTTATCATATTCATTCAATATAGCAGATTCCGTTATCTCAGAAAGAAACAGAATGAAATAATCTTCGTCCCGCATCGGAGAATCATATTCATAGAGATATTTTTTTGTTAATTCCGTAAGTATATGGTACGCAACAGGATCTTTTTCCGCACGATTCACAAGCGTTCTCACAGCCGGAGCAAGCGCCATTGAGTTGGCATGAGGAAACAACGATATAAAATTAACGAAGTTCTGCTCAACAAAAGCCCGATTACGGCTACGGAGCGTATCTCCGAAATCCATAGCATCCCAAAAGTGCGCCAATAAAAACGATGCTCGTTCAGACGGAACTGTCAGGTTTTTCGGGATATCCGGTAATGTAAGTTCCAATAAAGATAATGTGTCGGGCGCGATTGCTGTCCGATTAGCCATATTTTGCAAACAGGTTACATTACCGCTTACTTCGGCAACAAACACTGCCCATACAACACATATCCCATAAATTGCTCTCATTATTTAATGACAATCAGAACTTATCAATCTTCTACACAACGTATAAAGCAAGCGTCACTATACGGATATCCCCCAGTTACAGCTTTTGTAAACACATTAGATACGCTAATCATATTGAAATCGAACGAAAAATAATTAAAGTCCCAAGCAATAGCATCCTTTTCACGTGAATTATCCACTCGCTTATTAAGCCAATAAATAGCGCCCGGTCGCATATACAAATCATAGAAAATAGGACGATCTTTCAATTTATCCGCCGCACTTTCCGAAATCGGAGCCGTCCGTCCTCCATATCTGAGTACAGCCGTGCCCTTTGCTTCCGAATCTCTACGTCTTCCATAGCCCGATGCACCGATAGGAAAGAACAAATTGCGCCCCCCATAAGGAGCTGTTTCCGATTTGTTATACACAAAAACGCCGCGCATACCATATCCTGCACCCGCATGAGTTGCATCACCGTGCTTATCGTACCGATGCCCGTACACCTCGTTTATATTCGAAAGCGTTTCCGTAGCATCGTTGCCATACATCACTCCGTATCCTTGTTCTATATCATCGGAAAGCCACAAAAGATTATAGTCATCATAAGAAGCCACACGTATTTCCTTTCCGTTTATGGTAGGATTGGAAAACGACCCATTAGAGTTAGATGTTTTTATGCTGCTCCACTGTACAGAATCGGTAGTTCCCGCGATTTTGAAATACGTACTTGCATGGTCTTTAAAGTCAGATTCCGCTACATTTATCCAAAGCGGTTTATCATTCACATTATTTACCGCATCGATAGGTTGCTCCCAATTACCGAACCGGAACATAGACCCCTCTTCTACCGGACAACTCGCCTCTTCGGTAGCGGTACGCATGTTACGGGCATGCCATTTCGCTCCGTCGGCAACCAGTTGCATCGGAGCATCGCCCTGTCTGACAAAAATCAAGTGGTTACAAGTATAGTTATGATAATCCACCCTTATAATTGCGCAACGCGAGCTATTGGCAGGTGTAAATCCTTGAAAATTGATATTAAAATCTACCGGTGTACCAGTACTTCCTTTTATCGTATCGCGTCCGTCAAGCGTAACAAAACCTTTATCTCCTCGAATTACATAGGCTCTCCACTTTCCTTCTGATGTAAAGGTCTGAAAGTCTGTTGCAGATTCACGAGGTAAATGTTTTAATACTACATGAAATGCTTTATTATTGTCATGTTTGCGCCAAACGCCTTTGGGGTTCACTACACGCCTTACCTGCATAATATCTGCATTTTCCGTAACTTTCAAAGTATCGCCGTTTTCATTTTCCAATACTGCCGTAAACTTAACAACAGCTCTGCGTCGGTAAGCCACATACGGATTGTTGCCCGTATATCCGGTCTTGATAATCAACTGTTTTGCACGAGTGTACATCGGTACGTTAAACGTACAGATATTGCCATCCCGCTTCATTGTAAATTCTCCGTCCTCCGTACTATTCGGATCTATCAAACTCCCATTTTCATAATAAACCCTATTTCCTCTATTGTGCAATTCATAATATGCTTTATTTTCTTGATTTGCATTTGCAACATCACCGTCAGCAGGAAAAGGAATAACCATAGTTTTTGTTTTTCTCAAAGAAAGAAACCCGTTCCATACATTCAACGGAGCCTTGTTTGCCTGACCTTCCGGAGTTTCAGGGTCCATCTTTCTATAATAATCCAGAAGGGGCGCATCATGAGGAGCCCAAGCATTCGTATCGATATCCGCTCTGAATCTTTTAATCTTATTGTAACTGCCCATATTTATTTTTACCGGCATCTCCATTTCATGATTATACAGATAAGATATGTAATAAGGTTCCGGAACTTGAATACCGGGAATCTCTTCTTCATATTCGATGTGCCAATCGGCATCGTTAGCAAAACGGTTGAATTTCAATGTCAACTTATAGTGATAATTGCGTTCTGCGTTATAGTCGGTTGTAACATTCTTACCCAACATGAAGCGATATATAATGTCCCCGCTCCCGACTCTATCCGTATGAATTGAACGATAATACGCATGAACCTCAATATAAGAACCGTAATCTTTTCCATCTTTATATATCTGGTTATCTCCGAGATATTCTTTCACTTGTGTCTTATCTTTTCCTTCACCTTGCATATTCTCGTAAAAGAAAAGAGAGTTTGCGGTTTCGGAGTGCGCATCTTTACTAAGTTTGTAATCTTTATCATACGGATAATAAGGACGCCCTTTGGTAATACGTGCCGGAAAATATTCATCATAAGGAACTCCGTCTTCAACATACGTAATGGTCTCTCCGTCTTCGAGTTGTTTCACATCCTTAATAGTGTTCGTATCTCCTAACAAACAGGTAGACGGTATATGTTTAATTTGAACGGATTTAAGATAGATAAACACCCCTTCTTCCAATGACGTACCATCGTAGGCTACCGTTACTTTCGACGCAGCCCGACGTATCCACGCATGCAATGACAAATTTCTTTTGTTAATAGTCAGTAAAGAGGCCTTGCGATTTATCTCGTTCGACAAGTTAAAGTGTCCGAACATCTGGTTGTTTTCGGCTATTTTATCGCCGGCTTTCCAAGTAAGAGGTATTTTCTTTAACCCTTCCATTGTTTCTAT
>JAFUKV010000147.1 GCA_017467745.1 Bacteroidaceae bacterium
ATCATCTTTTCTGCCGGACTGGCTTTATAATCGAACATAAGAGCTGTGGGACGTTTAGTAAACGGTATGCCCGAAATCATTTTGCTCTGCGGATTATTGGTATTACGTATAGGTTCGTCCATCTCGCCTAAAAAAATAGTGCCGGAGGCTAAAACTTTTATATTGAACATTCCCAATACTTTGCATGACACTAATTTTGTTTCCATTCGGGCGCAATAACCATCGCCCCGTTTTTCCGGAAAAACGGTAGTGCTGGTTTTTATAACCCCCATCACGTTTGCCAATACGTTAGAACTTCCCCACGGAGACTCTTTCGGAACATACGCAACGCTTCCTTTTACCGTATCAGACGGCGCCACAGCATATACATACTGAGTATGTCCTCCTAACAAAGGAGACTCCTTTATTTCTCGCGTCAACCAATTATCCATATCACCAAAAGGTATCGGCTCTACCGTTTGAGCATAAAGGGTTGCATAACCGCCCAGAACGACAACTAACAACAAAATATATTTCCTGATCTTCATATATTTACAAAATAATGAATAATAAATTACTCTTCTGTTTTTATAATTTATATCCCCATTGATTTAAAGCGAACGACCAATTGTCTTCTACTATTTTCACCGTCTCCGGAGCATATCGATAATTATTTTTCTTATATCCTTTTTTCGACGCTAAATAAGCCTCTATATCCGAACGAGCTTCCTCTAAACCCGGAATAGATAGAGTTTGATAGATTTTTTCTGTCTGAGACATAGCATCCGCTTCAAAATCTTCAAATTTAATTTCTATTAAATTGCCTTCCGGAATAAGGTGTTTATCCGTTTCATATTTGTGCAACAATTTCGAATAAATTTCTATTATATTGTTTTGTAGCTGCTCGGGCGATATGGATTGCAATTGCAACGGTCTAATCGTATTGGTAAAGAAACTGCGAGTAGACTCGAATACCGTATACGGATTACGTACCAAATAGATAAATTTAGCATCCGGAAACATCCTCAACAACTCTGGGATACGCCCCGTATGCGGCGGGTTTTTCGATAAAAATTGCGTTCCGTTCGTATTCCACAAAGAAATTTTTATCAACTTATCAAATGCGTTACGGAATATCTCGTATTCTTGTTCCGGCAGGTTGTTAAACAGCAAATACCGGTCGCAGTACTCCATTGTATGTTTCGGAAAAAACCAGAAATTATAAAACGTGTACGGCATCATATTGGCTAAGGCAAACTCTTCTTCCTGAGGCAAGTCTACCTGTAACTCCATATTATCGGTAGGTCGCTTGTCGGGCATCAGCATGGATGTGCTTTTTTTAAAAAACGATTGCCCGAAAAGCATCAAATTCGGAAATACCGTTTGATATGTAGTATTGTACGCAAAATGCTTATCTTTCGACAATACGTTATGAACAAACGTTGTACCGCTTCGCCAGTGCCCTAATATAAACACAGGAGGCAGGTCTACGGTTTTATCCTGTAAAAGTTTTTTATACCGTCTGTCTTCAAGCGGTTGCAATAAACCCAACAAACGGCAACACGCTTTTGTCAATCGAAATTTATTGCGATATGGAGCATCTACGCATTTATCTTTTGTAATGGCCTTAAACGTTTTCCATTGCGCTCCTACCAGCGTATTGATAGGAAGTTTATCAAATTCCAATAATCCCATATACGTCAGCTTATTGAACTATTTTATTTACTACATCCTCTACGGCAGAAGATATTTTGTTTCGTTCCGTCGAAATACTTATCATCGACCCTTTATTTCTTTCTTGGGTAATAACTACCAAGTTATCATCGTTTCCCGCTCCATCGCAAGTAATACAAATAACAACAAGCCCCTGCATACGCAATGTACGGCCTATACGGTCGCAAATATCCGAATCCAGTTGTAAAGCGACAGCGTCTATAACAGCCACCGTCCTACCAATATCCGTCAACCGGCGTTCAAGCATATAAGCATATTCACGTTTCGCCTCTGCCGAATTACCGGCAATAGAAAACACACAGCCTTCCTGATCAAGACGTTTCGCCTTCTCTTCCATACTAACGGCAGATATGCCTTCCGACATTTTTTTACGAACATCGTCGGTTATATTTGACGCAATATCTTTGCTGTTAATTTTATCGATAATCATCCCTACCGCACAAGTATTATTCGTTATCGGGTCTATCAGGATGAAAGCTCCGCAGTTTTTATTGTCTTTATACGGATCGAAAAACAGCGGTTTGTTTGTAGCCAACGTAACGCGACCTATTTCGTTCAATGCCAATACATCGGCGGCCGATTGCCGCAACGTATTCACATCCACTTTATAGCGTACTGAGTCTATGTGCGCACGTGTCGTATTCGTAGTATGTTTCAGATAGTACTGCTGTCCGGCATCCATCGTCTTCTCGTCCATCCAAACAAGCATAGCCTCGAAATTACGGCCTATGCGCGGCAAATCGGACGGATGTACCAACATCTCTCCGCGCGAAACATCTATTTCATCTTCTAACGTTAACGTAACAGACTGAGGGGGGAACGCTTTAACTAATTCCCCATCGTATGTATATATTGATTTTACCCTCGATTTTTTACCCGAAGGCAAAGCGACAACTTCGTCTCCCTTCTGCACGATTCCCGAAGCTATTTTTCCGCAAAATCCCCGAAAATCGAGATTCGGGCGAGACACATACTGTACCGGATAACGGAAATTCTCAAAATTCTGGTCGCTGGCAACATGAACGGTTTCTAAAAATCCCAGCAAAGGCATTCCCGTATACCAATCCATATTTTCAGACAACTCTACTACATTGTCTCCTTTCAGCGCCGACAACGGTATACATTGTATATCGGGAATATTAAACGGCGCGACAAACGTTTTATAATCATCCACAATCTTGTCGAAAACAGATTGGCTATAATCAACCAAATCCATTTTATTGACAGCTAAAACAACATGTTTAATACCCAACAACGATATCAAATACGAATGACGTTTGGTTTGCGTGATTACTCCTGTACGGGCATCAACAAGAATAATAGCTAAATTGGCGGTAGAACCGCCTGTTATCATATTACGAGTATATTGTTCGTGCCCCGGAGTATCGGCAATAATAAATTTTCGCTTATTAGTAGAAAAATAGCGGTAAGCCACATCTATGGTTATACCCTGCTCACGTTCAGCTTTTAAACCGTCGAGCAACAAAGCGTAATCTATATTATTTTCTCCGGCGTTCCCTACTCGCTTACTATCTCTTTCAAGAGCGACCAATTGGTCTTCGTACAGTTTTTTACTGTCGAACAGCAGACGCCCTATCAACGTAGATTTTCCGTCATCTACCGAACCGGCGGTCAACAAACGCAACAAATCTTTCTTTTCGTCTTGATCAAGAAACTCTTTTATATTTAGTGTCGGTGTTGTCATAATCTGTTCGTCTTAAAAATATCCTTCTCTTTTTTTCTGTTCCATACTGGCTTCTTGGTCGAAGTCTATAACCCGAGTGGTACGTTCCGATTTTGTAGTGGTCATCATCTCTTCTACGATTTTTTCAATCGTATCCGCATCCGATTCTATCGCCCCGGTCAACGGGTAACAACCCAATGTACGGAACCGTACTTTCATCATCTTGGCTTGTTCTCTGTACTTTTCAGGCATACGGTCGTCATCTGCCATAATAAGATTGCCATCAATATTAACAATAGGACGTTCTTTCGCAAAGTAGAGCGGAACAATGGGTATGTTTTCAAGACGGATATATTGCCAAACGTCCAACTCCGTCCAATTAGATAAGGGGAAAACTCGTATCGATTCTCCTTTATTGACTTTCGTATTGTAAATATCCCACAACTCCGGGCGCTGGTTCTTAGGATCCCACTGATGAAACCGGTCTCGGAAAGAGAAAATACGTTCTTTCGCGCGCGACTTCTCTTCATCCCGCCGGGCTCCGCCAAACGCCGCATCAAACTTATATTTATCGAGAGCAGCCAAAAGAGCCTGCGTTTTCATCAAATCGGTGTGTACTTTACTGCCGTGCGTAAACGGCCCTACTCCTGCTTTGAAAGCCTCTTCGTTCGACTCTACTATCAAATTCCAATCGTGGTCGCGGGCGTATTGGTCGCGAAACTCGATCATTTCCCGGAATTTCCATTTAGAATCGATGTGCATAAGCGGGAAAGGAACCTTTCCCGGCGCAAACGCCTTTTCGGCCAAACGCACCATAACAGACGAGTCTTTACCGATAGAATAAAGCATAACCGGATTTTGAAATTCGGCCGCCACTTCACGGATAATGTATATCGCTTCGGCTTCCAGCTCTTTTAAATGACTTAATTTATATTCTGACATATTTTTGATATTGTTCTTATTATAACAAAACTCTCGGTAAAATTTTTTCCAATAAAACATCTACCGACTCTTCTATCGTCAATTTCGAAGTGTCTAACGTCAAATCGGGGTGTGCCGGCGCTTCAAAAGGTGCGCTGATTCCCGTAAAGTTTTTTATCTCGCCTTTGCGGGCTTTGGCATACAGACCTTTTACATCTCGTTGTTCGCATACCTCCAACGGCGTATTGACAAACACTTCCATAAAATTTTCTTTTCCTATTATACTGGCTGCCATCTCACGTAAATCGTTATTGGGACTGATAAACGCAGCAATAGCTATAACTCCGGTATCTATGAACAATTTGCAGACTTCCGCTATACGACGAATATTTTCTACTCTGTCAGCCTCAGAAAAGCCTAAATTATTATTAATTCCGCTACGGATATTATCTCCGTCAAGGATACGGCAAAGCAACCCTCGCTTATGTAACTCACGCTCCAACGCTATCGCTATGGTGCTCTTTCCCGAGCCGGACAGTCCGGTAAACCAAATCATCAGGCTACGCTGTTTCAAAAGCGACTCTTTATCGCTCCGCCCCATCATACGGTCGAAAATCGGATATATATTGTTTTCGTTTAAAATTTCCATATCAAAGGTATTAAAAAAACAGAAAGCAAAAAGCAAATAATATTGAGCGGCAAACCTACTTTCACAAAATCAGTAAATTTATATCCGCCCACCCCCTGCACTATCAAGTTTGTTTGATATCCGATTGGCGTACTGAACGCTGCCGATGCCGCTATACATATTGTAATGAAAAACGGCGTAGGATCTACCCCCAATTGCATAGCCACCGACAATGCTACCGGAAAACCTAATGCTGCGGCAGCGTTATTGGTAATCAATTCAGTTACCGCATTCACTATCAGATAGAGCATCGCTAACAGCGCATACGGCCCGTAACTATGCGATAAATTGATAATATAGCCAGCAGCCATAGCTGCAAGCCCGGAATTTTCCATCGCTTTACTGATAGCGAAAGCACAAGCGATTGTTATTAAGATATCCCAAGAAATATATTTGGTATATTTCTTAGGCGGAAAGATTTTCGTCCACGCCATGATTATCGTGGTAACGCAAACAAAAAAGAACATATCCAACTTAATGCCCGGAATGCGCTCTTTCACGGCCGGAAGTTCTCCTATCGTAGCTCCGACAATCATTATAAACAACAGTATTAAAGCAAACCACCTTTTCTTTTTAGACATGGGACTCTCCCTATCCGTACCATTCGCCAAAAGAACAAATACGCTCGAATCTCCCCACGTCGGAATAAACGTATCATCCGCCCAAAGTATCAAAGTATCTCCCTCATGAAACACCACACTGTCCAAATCACGCGTATAACGGATTCCTCCGCTTCTTATTTCCTTTACGATAGCTCCGTAATGGCGAGTAAAATTAAACTCTTTCACAGTTTTATTAATTCCCGGAAAACGAGAACTAAGCACAGCCTCCACCCGATGCAAGTTTCCCAAATTTCCTTCATCCGAGTCATCGTCCGAATTATTATCCCGTACATCCGGTAACAACTTGTTTGAGAACAACAGCATATAAATAATACCGGCAATAGCGATAGGAAGCCCTACCCACGCTATTTCAAACATCGAGAATCCTTCATATCCGGCATCTATAATCATGCCATGTACTACCAAGTTGGTTGAGGTTCCGATAAGCGTACAAATTCCACCTAATACTGTGGCGTAAGACAATGGAATAAGAAATTTAGTGGCGGGAACCCTCACCTTCTCCGCCCAACGCTTGATGATAGGAGCAAATATAACTACAACGGGGGTATTATTTAAAAATGCCGAAATAAAAGCAATAGAGGGTAATATTCTCAACTGCGTATTAAACAATGTAGGTTTACCGCTCGGAAGAAGTTTTTTTATCACATGTTCCAACGCCCCGCTTTGCCGAATACCTTCGCTTACTAAGAAAAGCATAGCCACCGTTATCATCCCCTTATTGCTGAATCCTTCCAACATCTCTTTCGGGGTCAATATTCCGGCACATAAAAAAAACACAACTACCGACAACAACACCAAACCCGGACGCATCTTATCCAGAATTAAAACGGTGAGCATTGCGATAAGACCAAAAAGCACTAAATAAGCATCGAATGACATAATAATAAATTATTTATTTTTAAGTGCAATAAAAAAAGGATTATGCAAATCCTCTTTATTGTAGCACAACGGAACAGCAGTACCCGAACGGTACATATCCATCCCCGCAGCACGCAACAGAGCATGTCCCGCAGCTGTATCCCACTCCATTGTCGGAGCATTACGCGGATATATGTCGGCAGCACCTTCTGCCACCAAACATATTTTCAACGAACTTCCCACAGACGTAGTTACCAAATCGGGATATTCTTTTTTTAATTCCAAGAGCAGAGCTTCCGTATCCTTATCCATATGCGAACGAGAAGCCACAGCCGTATAAGGGCGTTCCTTTTTTATCGGCAAACGTAGAGCCGCTTGTCTTAAACCGACAATATCCATTTTCTGAATATCCGCTTTTTCAGTTACAGTAGTTTTATATGCTCCGTTTTCTTCATCTCCAAAATAGAGCAGCCCGCTTACCGGAACATAAATAACACCCAAAACCGGAATACCTTCGTTTACCAACGCTATATTTACCGTAAACTCTCCATTCCGTTTAATAAACTCTTTCGTCCCGTCCAACGGATCGACAATCCAAAGCGTTGGCCACAAACGCCTCTCTTGATACGGTATGCTCCTACCCTCCTCGCTCAATATAGGGTAAGGGAGTTTTTCCAAACAACCCGATATAATTTGATGCGCACATCTATCAGCAATGGTTAACGGTGAATTATCCGCCTTTTTTTCTATCTCGAAATCGGACAACGGATCAGTATATATTTCCATTATCTTTCGACCGGCAAGAACCGCTGCCCATATGGCGTTTAATAATAACACGTTTGTATCCATTTGGAAAAACTTTTTGCAAAAATAAAGTTTTTCCACGACTAATCCTCAATTTTAGCCGAATTTATATTATTCAAAAATTCTATAAACAAATTCCTGACAAAACCGACAAACCAATACAAAATCCTATAAGGACACTCAATTTTTTCACTATGCTTACCAAGACATATATTTCCCTATATTTCCTCTGAACGCGCTGAGTAGAAATGGACAGCAAACGAACAAAAAACCACAAATCAATGATTTGTGGTTTTTTATTGCCCGAGAGTCCAGCTTGCAAGACTCCAAAAGTACCGGAAAGGACAAAATACTGTTACTAAATCGTTACTAAAATCATCTTCTCGTTTTCAGTAATAATTTAGTAACGAAACTCTGTCCGAACGGGGCTTTTTGCGTCTTTCGGATGTCCAAGAAGAGAAATAAAAAATCCCGTAAAATATTGATTTTACGGGATTTGTCATACTTTGACCCTTTTTTGTCTTCGGGGTTCTGCGGAGAGAGAGGGATTCGAACCCCCGGAGCCTCGCAGCTCAACGGTTTTCAAGACCGCCGCAATCGACCACTCTGCCATCTCTCCTTTTCCCTATTTGAGAGTATATCTTCTCCGGAAAAGCGATGCAAATATACAAGAAGTTTTTTTTGTATGCAAGAAAAGACAAATAATTTTATTATTTTTTATTGACCCACTTCATATATAACACACATTCCTAATTTCTCGTTTGACAGAACAACTATTCTTTACCCAATAATAAAACGAATCTTATAACACACCGTATCACCAATAATACTTTTTTATCAGAAAATAGCGGTTTCCAAAGAACTCTATACTAATTATCAACTCATAAGAAGCAAAAAGCCCGGTTTATCCGGGCTGTTAACACTCTATATTTATTATTGAATATTCTGATTCAGTTCATGCCAACATGGTATAGATGGCAAAATTCCCATCTGAATAACCTCATCCCGTAATTTACATAAATGCTCATAACTTTGCTTCAACTCGTTTTCTTCCTCAGGTGTTCCCTGCGGAATAGAATAACGAACTCCTGCTTTATCTATAACCGTTTCCATTGCCATAACAATATGATTATATTTACCGGCTGCCACATATACCCCTGCCGGCCATTTAAACGGAGCGCCTCCCATAGCAGCGGCAATCATTTCGATAGAAAGATATGCGGGACTTTGAAAAGAAGACCGACCTCGCAAATCAATCATATGTTTTCCGCCCTGTACTACTTTCTGGCGCATTTCCATCCATTGAGAATCTGATAACCCTTCGGATCCGATAATCTCTAACAACGGCTTATCGCCTACTTTGGCAGTAGAAGCAAATACAGCCATTTGCTCGCCGTGCCCTCCGTATGTACGGCAATTGGTAATTTCCGACGGTTGTATTTTAAAATGTTTAGCCAATTCGTTACGCAACCGAGTGCTGTCCAACGCTGCCAATGTCGTTACCTGAGTCGGTTTCAACCCTGAATACAACAATGTTATAAGCCCCGTAATATCTGCCGGATTAAAAACAATCACAACATGTTTCACATGGGGGCAGTATGCTTTTATATCTTTTCCGAATTGCGCAGCAATTTCTGCATTTCCTTTAAGTAAATCCTCACGAGTCATTCCTGCTTTACGGGCAGCGCCACCGGAAGATACGATATACGCCGCACCCGTAAGAGCTTCTTTTATATCGCTCGTATAGGAGATATTCATATTATCGAAACCACATTGTAACAACTCTTCCGCCACACCCTCTAATGCCGGAGCATAAGGATCATACAAACAGATATTCGGCGTCAGTTTCATCATAATAGCTGTCTGCGCCATATTAGAGCCTATCATTCCTGCCGCTCCAACAATTGTAAGTTTTTCATTTGTCAAGAATTCCATACTTATATTCTTTAAATATTAATGAATTGTCTTTTGACTATAAAACAAATTATCTGCTAAATTGTTATTTTATAAAGATACAAAATTATATTTTATATTGAATAACTATCCAATTAGCAAATTATTTTTATGATATAACAAATAGAAATAAACAGAACAATATTTATCTATTATTATATTTGCATTTATATATTTCGATTGTATAACTAAACGTATTTATTATGAAAGACTTTAATACGATAATTGCTTCCGAGAAACCTGTACTGGTCGACTTCTTCGCTGAATGGTGCGGACCTTGCAAGATGATGAAACCTATTTTAGAAGAATTAAAAGGGATGATTAAAGACGATGCCCAAATCATAAAAATAGATGTAGATAAACATCAGGAATTGGCCGTACAATATGGCATACAATCAGTGCCGACTCTCATGATTTTCAAAAAAGGAGAAATGTTATGGAGGCAATCGGGTGTAATGCGAGCTCCGATGTTGAAAGAATTAATAGACAATTATAAATAAGAATGAAAAGCAAAAATATTTACAATAAGTTTTTTATATCTGCATTTATTCTATTCATAGCCGTTCTATGTATAGTAACCATACAGGCAAAAAGCCCGTCGACTGATAAACCTTCTAAAAACAATACCGAAAAGGTACAGGTTTTGACTCTTTCTGATATGCCTGAATTGATATATGACTATAAAAAAAATCCCGACAAATGGGTATATGAAGGGAAAAAACCTGCTATTATAGACTTTTACGCCGATTGGTGCGGACCTTGTAAGAAAATCTCGCCCATTATGAGTAAACTGGCAAAAAAATATCAAGGAAAGATTGTTGTATATAAAGTAAATGTCGACACAGAAAAAGAGTTAGCCGCTATGTTCGGCATAAGAAGCATCCCCACTCTTGTCTACCTGCCTATGCAGGGAAAACCATTTCAATCGGTCGGTGTAATGCCTGATACGGAAAATCATCTTGAAAAATTAATAACAGATTCTCTCTTAGTAACAAAATAAAAAGAATAACAATTCATGGAAACGGATGTCTTGCAAACAAGCACATCCGTTTTTTCGTCTCATGCAACCGCATAAATCAGAATATTAATTACCTTTGCGGGTCGAAATTTCATTTTTTATGAATCTGTACATCACCTTATTTTCCAGTTTCTTTAAGATCGGAGCTTTCACCTTCGGCGGGGGGTGGGCTATGATACCTATTATAGAAAAAGAAGTGGTAGACAAATATAACTGGTTATCGAAAGAAGAGTTTTTAGACGCATTAGCCGTAGCTCAGTCTTTGCCGGGTATATTGGCGGTAAATATGTCTATTTTGGTAGGAAACAAGTTAAGAGGTACACGTGGAAGCATTATCGCCACGCTGGGGACCGTAGCTCCTTCTTTTATTTTAATACTGCTTATCGCAATATTTTTTTCTAAATTTACAGACAATCCCATTGTAGAACGCATATTTAAAGGAATACGTCCGGCGGTTGTCGCATTAATCGTAGCACCAGTATTAAGCACTGCCAAATCAGCCCGCATTACATGGCGAAACTGCTGGATTCCAATATCAGGAGCACTGCTTATCTGGCAATTAGGCGTATCTCCCATTATTTTAATTTTAGCAGGAGCCATAGGTGGAATTATCTATTACAAATACATAGAACATCGTATACACAACTAAAAACACGGCATACTTATGATATATCTTCAACTATTATGGGTTTATTTAAAAATAGGTCTCTTCGGTTTCGGAGGAGGATATGCCATGCTATCTCTTATTCAGTATGAGGTAGTAGAACATCATCAATGGTTGACATCGCAAGAATTTACCGACATCGTAGCCGTATCGCAAATGACGCCCGGCCCTATCGGTATCAACAGCGCCACTTACATCGGATACGTTACAACGGGGTCGATATGGGGATCCGTTTTAGCCACAACGGCTGTTTGCTTACCGTCATTTATATTGGTATTATTGGTAAGCAAGTTCTTATTGAAAAACCATAATAATCCTTATATTAAAAGCATTTTCTCGGGATTGCGGCCTGTGGTTGTAGGATTAATAGCTTCGGCGGCATTGTTACTGATGAATAAAGAAAACTTTGCCGACTATCGCGCTATTATTATCGCCGTACTCTCTCTTATACTGGTTAGAAAAACAAAGATACATCCCATTTGGGTAATTGTTATGGCCGGATTTACCGGATATTTCATCTACTAACGACTTTTTCGCCAAGACCAATCATCCAAAGAAAAAGATGACTCTACCTGTTTTTCTATGTCATCGGGCAGTGTAGCGAAAAAGTCCAGTCCAGTTACAGACTCTACGCTATCTATCGATACGGCAAAAGAATTTATCGGTTTAGATGTATCGCTATTCTTGAATATAAACCCGATTCCACGCGGACGGTCGTCATACGGCACTAATACCACTTTGAAAAAAGATGAGGGAACCACCACTCCTGATTTTCCTATTTTTTTCTGTTTTCTTGACGGTTTCACTATCGGTCCGCAGACAACAATTACCGCACTATCTTTTTTCGCCCACAAACGTATTTGTTCTTCAAGCAAGCGCCATGCGCCACTATTCAAATTAGGATTTTGAGGACATATATTACTGAAATAAAACGATTCTTGCATTGCCTGTTTATCCCATGTCATATCGGCTGCCGGCGCCATATGTCCCCTATCGAACCCCGAACGCCGATAATCGGCGTTTCCCGCCGACTTTCCTTTTACCTGCGGATCAGGAACAAAATTATCATCTCGTTTTACACCTCCGTCCAACTCGCTGCGAAGCAATTCATATCCCACCCAGTTCGGTATCTTCCACTCCGAATTATACGAAACCGTATATCCCTTATGCCGAATAAGCTGTTCTTTCTTTTTCGATACGCTACGCGGCACTTCGATATTTTTATAAGGATGCTTTATCGCTTTTTTTGTTTCATAGGCAGATACCCGCTTCGAAGATACATTCCCTACGCCCTTATCCGTTTTCATTCCGCCCTGAGGCATATCTATCACAGTTTCGGTTTTTTGATACTGCATTATTTGCAATACGCCATACAATACGAACGAAACAAATACCGCAAAAAGGAATATCAAAACCAACGATTTAAAACCGGAACGCGGTCGAGTCTTTTTCTTTTTTCTCTTTACCATAAGAAAATAAATTATTCCGAATCAATCTTCATGCAAATGTATGTAAAAAGTTTTATCTTTGTTTGAGTTTTCAGAAGCTGTTTTGAATACGGCAAATTAATTTCAAACCTTAATATTTACATCTATGAATGTAGTAGACAGATTTCTTAGCTACACTAAGTTTGATACGCAATCGGACGAACTGACCAATATGACGCCCAGCACTCCGGGCCAAATGATTTTCGCCCAAGCCTTACAAAAAGAATTGGGTCAAATAGGAATGACCGAAATATCGTTAGACGAAAACGGTTATTTGATGGCCTCGCTACCGGCAAATACAAATAAAGAAGTCCCTGTTATCGGTTTTATAGCGCACTTGGATACAAGTCCGGATTTAAGCGGGCACAATGTTTCCCCCCGTATTGTAAAGAACTACGACGGAGGCTACATCACTCTCTGCGCAGAAGAAAACACGGTGCTCTCTCCCGAAGATTTTCCGGAATTGAAAAAATACATAGGAGAAGACTTGATTGTTACAAACGGAAAAACGCTTTTAGGTGCTGATGACAAAGCGGGAATAGCCGAAATAATCTCGGCTATGGATTATTTAATACAGCATCCCGAAATTAAGCATGGAAAAATAAGAATCGCTTTCACACCGGACGAAGAAATTGGAAAAGGCGCACATAAATTCAATGTAAAAAATTTCGGAGCAAAATGGGCTTACACCCTTGATGGCGGAGAAATAGGTGAATTAGAATATGAAAATTTCAATGCCGCTATCGCCAAAATAACATTCAAAGGCAGAAACGTACATCCCGGATACGCCAAACATAAAATGATAAACTCTATCCGTATAGCCAACCAATACGCCATTATGCTGCCACGTTGGGAAACGCCCGAACACACAGAAGGATACGAAGGCTTTTATCATTTAATAGGGTTTGAAGGCTCGGTTGAAAAAACGGTATTGACTTATATTATCCGCGACCACGACCGCGACCGCTTTGAACGGCGTAAAAAAGAATTGGAACATTTGAGCAGAAAAATCAACCATGAGTTCCCCGATTGCGCCAGCATAGAAATAACAGACCAATACTATAATATGCGTGAAATGGTAGAACCGGTAATGCACATTGTAGATACGGCTGCGGAAGCAATGAAAGAAGCGGGAATCGTTCCGAACGTTCGTCCTGTACGAGGCGGTACGGACGGCGCTCAATTATCTTTCAAAGGACTTCCTTGTCCCAATATTTTTGCCGGAGGACACAATTTTCACGGAAGATACGAATTCATTCCTATCAACTCCATGAACAAAGCAACGGATGTAATAGTAAACATCGCAAAAATAACAGCACAAAAATAATTTAATACCCAACCCAAAATAGTTATGAAAACAACACCTTTTACAGAAAAACACATCGCCTTAGGCGCAAAAATGCACGAATTTGCAGGATATAACATGCCCATAGAATATTCCGGCATTATAGACGAACATCTTTCCGTTGTTTCCGGTGCAGGCGTTTTCGATGTTTCTCACATGGGAGAATTCTGGGTAACAGGCGATAAAGCCTTAGAGTTTCTGCAACACGTTACATCAAACGATGTTAGCAAACTTCCCTTAGGAAAGGCTCAATACTCCTGTTTCCCAAACGAGCAGGGTGGAATTGTAGATGACCTATTGGTATATCACATAGATCATCAAAAGTATTTATTGGTAGTAAACGCTTCCAATATCGAAAAAGACTGGAATTGGTGTAATGCCCACAACTCAATAGGCGCCACATTGGAAAATGCGTCAGACCAAACCGCGCAATTGGCCATACAGGGACCCAAAGCCTCTGCAATCCTGCAAAAACTGACATCTTCAACTCTCGATAAAATTCCATATTACGCATTTGAAATAGGTGAATTTGCAGGTTGCAAACAGGTTATCATTTCCAATACCGGATATACCGGAGCCGGAGGTTTTGAACTTTATTTTTCTCCAAATGACGCCGATACCATTTGGCGTGCTATTTTCGAGGCCGGAAAAGAAGAAGGTATTAAACCTATCGGATTAGGCGCACGAGATACATTGAGATTAGAAATGGGATACTGTTTATACGGTAACGACTTAAACGACACGACATCTCCCCTTGAAGCCGGGTTAGGATGGATTACCAAATTCGCCGATAATAAAAATTTTGTTGGTAGAGAAATACTCGAACAACAAAAAGCAACCGGTATCAGTAGAAAACTTTGCGCATTCAAATTAAAAGAACGAGGTATCCCTCGACATGGATATGAAATAGCCGACAGCCTGAACAATACTATCGGAACTGTTACTTCCGGTACAATGTCGCCTACAACCAAAGAAGGTATCGGGCTGGGATATGTGACACCGGAATCGGCCGTTATAGGTTCTGAGATATTTATTCGTATCCGAAATAAAAATATCGCAGCGGAAGTGGTAAAACTTCCTTTCCGTAAATAATAAAAAATCATTTTCTAAATAAATGTCCGGACATAAATCATCCGGACATTTATTCAAGTTAGAAAATTTTTTATGGGTTTAGATATTCTGATTTATAACAATGACGGAATGTGTTCGAATAAGTCCGAAATTGGCGAAAACCAGCATTATGGGTTATTTAATCTCGCCAATTTAGATAAGGGACGTTTCCGAACTATTTTTCGTATGCAAGATTACTATAAAACAAATGTGTAACTTCCAGAATTAAAGAAAGAATAATAAATTGTATAAATCCTCAAAATATATCTAAGATAAGAATTACCGGAGATTAATTGAGTTACCGACGAAGCAGGATAACGAACAAGCCGTTTTTTCCTACGAACCGATACTCCTTATCTCCTTACCCAAATACCTATTTTCTTTTCTATAATAGAATGATAAAAGAGAATACGCTTATTGTACTTATAGGGCCTACCGGCATAGGAAAAACAGAACTTAGCCTGCAAATTGCAGAAAAGTATAAAACGGAAATTATTTCATCAGACAGCCGACAAATTTATCGCGACCTACCCATAGGCACAGCTGCACCTACTCCCGACCAGTTGAAACGGGTTAAACACCACTTTATCGGTACTTTGTCTTTAAACCAGTATTACAGCGCAGCATGCTTTGAAGAAGAAGTTATAAACCTTCTCCCGCAGTTATTCGCCACTCACAAACAAGTTGTTATGGCCGGAGGCTCTATGATGTATGTAGATGCAGTATGCAAAGGCATAGACGAGCTGCCCACCATAGATAATGATACCAGAAACAGCGTATTGGAGAAATACCAACAGGAAGGCTTGGAAGCTATCCGCGCCGAATTAAAGCTATTAGACCCCTCATATTACAAACAAGTAGACCTAAAAAATCACAAACGCATTATACACGCAATAGAAATATGCAGAATTACCGGACAACCATACTCATCGCTAAGAACGCAACAAAAAAAAGAGAGGCCGTTCCGCATCCTGAAAATAGGGCTACAACGAGAAAGAGAAGAGCTGTTCAACCGCATTAACAGCAGGGTGGAAATAATGATGGCGGAAGGTTGGCTGGGCGAGGCAAAAAAGGTATATCCGTTTCGCCATTTGAATTCACTAAATACCGTAGGGTATAAAGAACTTTTTCAATATTTAGACGGCACTATGTCTCTAACAGAGGCTATTGAAAAGATAAAACGAAATACCCGTGTCTACGCAAAAAAACAAATAACATGGTTTAAAAAAGACAACAGTATTAAATGGTTTCATCCGGAACAAACAAATGAAATATTTTCTTACATCGAACAAGAACTTAACCATACCTGCCCGAATAATAATATATAAAACCCCAATATTTTTCTAAATATACCGTTATAGATAAAAAAACAACTGCTTTTTGAAAAAGCAGTTGTTTTTTTGTTAACTAATCTGTTTTCTGAAAATTATTTTTCCGAATTGTCTTGGACATCGGGAACCGCATTTTCTCCGGCATCAAAACCGGGAGCAGCCAATGTCGGGTCAGACATTGTTCTTTGAACAGCAGTACCTATCTCCGATTGACCTGTCGTTTCATTCTTATTAGGGAGAAATGCCGTAGCAATTACACTTAAAACCAACACAATACCGGCAAGAGTCCATGTTGCTTTTTCAAGAAAATCGGTAGTCTTACGTACTCCCATAATCTGATTCGATGAGGAGAAACCTGATGCCAAGCCTCCTCCTTTTGAATTCTGAACCAAAACGATAAGTATCAGAAGAACGGAAGCAATCAAAACCAAAATACTAATAAATATGTACATTTTTTATTTGGAATTTATGTTAATAATCAATTTTCGTAAAAATCTAATCTGGTCTGCAAAGTAAATATTTTTTTCCGGATATATCAAACTTAATTTTTGAATTATTTCCAACGCCTCTTCATATCTATGCTGTTTTATATAATTTCGGGCAAGATTCTCTGACAAAGGCTCTTCTTGCAATTTTTTTTGATGATGATCCGTTGAAACAACTGGCTCAGAAACTGGCTCATCATTCAACTTAAACGGTTTATCCCGCAATGCTGTCTCTTCCATGAATCGGTCTATCAATTCATCTTGATACGATTTGGGAGGTTGTTTAACCTGCTCATCGGCAGACAAAGAAACCGATTTCATCTTTGTCAGATACCCGTAATCAATAATAGGAACAAAATCACAAGAAGAGGTGTCTTCTTGTTCCGTCTGTTTTTTCTTATCTACACGATACGCTTCTAAAAATGAATCGATCATATCGACAGCATCCTTCTCCTCAGCACGTTCTGCATTGTTTTTTTCATCGCGATTACAAAGTTGCAACCAATCGCAATTTGCACTTTCTGCTAAAAAGAATAGACTTTTATTATTCTTAATATGGCAAATATGCTTCGGCAATACCTCCCGATACCGATCCTCATCAATCTTTCTTACCGACTTTAAATAAAGTAAATGCGCCGCCTCAAAATAAGGATACTTCTGTAACAACGACTCACATTCGCTAATCGCATGCGCATCTATCAAATCGGGATTTTGAATATATTGAGACAACATAAAAACTTACCAGTTAGCCACAGTAGCATTAAAAATCTGATCTACCAAAGATTCCACAATCTCTGAAATCAGTTCATCTTGTACATCCGTCAACATTTGGGTACTGTCAAAATCCCGATAATCTGAGAATGTCTGAGATTTATCTTGATCGGGATCTTTCGTATTCGTAAAACGGATACTGACAGAAATCGTAAGTCTTGTTTTCGTTGCATATGCATCTTCACCCACAGCCTGAGGCGAAAGCGCATAATTGGTAATCTCTCCCTCCAACTGTAAATCGCCGTTACTGCTTACCATATTCAATCGGGTTTGACGGGTAAAAATATCTTTCAACTCTTCATTGAATACAGCTGCCAACGGAGGATATACCAATGCCGCCTTTATCGGGAAATTGGCAATAGACATGGTCTTAACTGTAGTATAGTCGATAGAAGCCCCATTAAATTTATAGCTAACAGAACATGCCGACAATACACATATAAGAGAAAACATTATTAATCTTTTCATATCTGACAAAATTCGCACATTTCAATACTCCGAAATTATTCCAGATTATATTCTTTAATTTTCCGATATAATGTCCGTTCGGATATTTTCAATTCTTCGGCCGTCTTTTTCCGTTTCCCGCCATTTTTCTCCAAAGCCTTTTTTATCATCTCCCTTTCAGCGTCTTCCAAAGAAAAATTCTCTTCAACATATTCATGCTCAGGATGTACCTCTTCGGTTTCACGCTCATCTATATGAAATGTTTTCATTACCGGAGCCGTTACCGTTACCTGAGGCATTTGCACATCTGAGGGTGACGCGTAAACATGATGCGGAATATCTGAAAGAGAACCGGACACCAGATTATGTACCACACTTTTCAATTCCGTCAACTCTTTACGCATCTCAAAAATAACTTGATAAAGCATCTCCCGTTCATGGGCAAATCCCGCACCATTATCGGCAAGGGCAGGCAAACGCTCTATATCGTATTGAGGCAGATACAACCGTACAATATCGGATGTTATTTCTCTGGTTGTTTCAATAATGGAAATTTGTTCGGTGATATTTTTCAACTGACGTATATTACCCGGCCATCGATATTCTAACAGAACTTTTCTTGCATCTTCCGACAATTGTATTGGCGGCATACGGTATTTCTCGGCAAAATCGTTCGAGAACTTCCGGAATAACAACAATATATCATCTACACGCTCTCTTAAAGGAGGTACTTGAATAGGGACCGTATTTAAACGATAAAAAAGGTCTTCTCGAAAACGACCGTCCGATATAGCCTTAATCATATTCAAATTCGTGGCGGCAACAATCCGGACATTTGTCTTTAATACTTTCGATGATCCTACTTTTATAAACTCACCCGTTTCAAGCACACGCAACAAGCGAGCCTGAGTAGTCAACGGCAATTCTCCTACCTCATCTAAAAAGATAGTGCCGCCGTCCGCTTCTTCAAAATACCCTTTTCTATCAGACAACGCACCGGTAAAAGAGCCTTTTTCATGCCCAAACAACTCCGAATCGATAGTCCCTTCGGGAATAGCGCCGCAGTTTACCGCAATATACCGCCCATGCTTACGACGGCTACTTTGATGGATTATTTGCGGAAAAAATTCTTTACCTGTGCCACTCTCTCCGGTAATCAATACAGATAAATCGGTAGGCGCTACCTGCAATGCGATATCGACAGCCCGAATCAAATCCGGCGAATTACCGATAATCCCAAAGCGCTGTTTTACTTGCTGAATTTCTTCTTTTATCATCCGATCCTCAAATTTTTAATATCTCCGAGATATACCCAAAAACAAAGTTACAAATAAATTCTGTATTTACAGCGGCTTTTTTATACACACTGCCGCCCCGCCTCAAACGTACGCATTCTCAAAAATTCCGTCAAATCAGCTATATCGGAAAATTGCATTAAATCGTCCGGCTCTATTTGTTTTCCAACACTTACTCTAATAGTTTTGTTCTTTTTATTAAATATTTCTTTGGGTAATCTCAGCGATCTCAATCGCCAACTAATCAAACCTATTAAGTTATATAAAGATGAATTATGTCCATGAAAATAGATTGGAATGACCGGAACTTTTATTTGCTGTATAAACCGAATTACGGTTTGCTGCCATGGTTGCTCCCTCACATGCAATTTATAATCGTATTTAGCAACGGCTCCCGACGGAAAAAATCCTAAGGAATGACCGTCTTTTATATGCCTCATCGCCACTTTCAATCCCAATACGGAACTTCTATCATTTTGCAAATCTCCGGAAGGAGGAGTAACTCCGATAAAATTATCGGCCATCGATTCTACATTTTCCAGAATTTTATTTACCACTACGCGATAGTCTGAACGGACAGAGGCCATTAAATCTATCAAAATAATCCCATCCAAAGCCCCATACGGATGATTCGATATTGTTATAAATTTTCCATCAGCCGGCAGTTGTTCTAATATTTCCCGATTATCAACAGTATAGCTTACCTGTAATTCCCGAAGTAAAGATGCCGTAAATTCCGCCCCTTTTTTTTCGCAAGAATGGGCATACAGTTCATTAATATCAGCTACTCCTACTACTTTCATCAGAAACTTCAACACGACAGTGCCCCACGCAGTACGAAAAAACGGTACTAACTGCTGAAAATCGTTCTGATTCATCACATAATCTTTTCCGCTCATCTGTGTTTCCGATTATAAATCCTCTTGTGATAAATAAAAAAGAGTCCCTACCGAAAACCTTCGGCAGAGGGCTCTTTTCTATATAAAGTTATTGTATCGATACTCTGCGATTAGTCGATATAATCCAACGTTTCTTCTCCAATAATTTTACGAAGCGTATTTTTCAGTTTTACGTATTGTATGAATAAGTCATGTTCGGGTACTGTTTCGAAATCGTGCATCGGACTCTTGAAGTAGAACGACAGCCATGACTGGATACCTGAAAATCCGCAACGGGCAGCCAAATCTGTCAATAATACTAAATCAAGACACAAAGGAGCAGCCAAAATAGAGTCGCGGCAAAGGAAATCTACTTTCAATTGCATCGGATACCCCATCCATCCGAAAATATCGATATTATCCCAACCTTCTTTATTATCTTTGCGAGGCGGGTAATAATTGATACGTACTTTATGATAGATATTTCCGTATAATTCAGGATATAAATCGGGTTGCAGAATAGTATCTATTACCGACAGCTTACTAACCTCTTTGGTTTTGAAAGAATCCGGATCGTCCAACACTTCACCGTCTCTATTACCTAATATATTAGTTGAGAACCAACCGTTCAATCCGAGCATTCTGGTCTTCAACATCGGAGACAAAACGGTTTTCATCATTGTTTGTCCGGTCTTAAAGTCTTTACCGCAAATAGGCACATTCATTTTTTCGGCCAATTGCCACATAGCAGGCATATCTACCGTCAATGCGGGCGCCCCGTTAATGAAAGGAACTCCTTCTGCAATAGCGGCGTATGCGTAACACATACTGGGAGCTATTTCGCAACTATTCTCTTTCATTGCTTGCTCCAATTTTGCCAAGTCTTTATGCACTTCGCCCATCGGCAAATATACTTCTGTACTTGCGCACCAGATAACGACCAAACGGTCGCAATTATTTTTAGTCTTAAAATTACGAATATCTTCACGCAATTGTTGAACTAAATCCCAGCGTGTAGCGGCTTCTTTTACCCATGTTCCGTGCAACCGTTTAACGAAATTTTGATCGAAAGCGGCTTTCATAGGTTTGATAGCTTGAAGTTCATCTTTCACGCCATCAAGATCTTTCGGCAACAATACTTCTGCATTTTTAGCAGCTTCGTACACATCTTCTTCAAAAATGTCCCATCCGCCAAATACGATATCATCGAGTTTTGCCAAAGGTACTACGTCTTTTATTTTCGGGAATCTGTTTTCATTTCTTTTTCCCAATCTCATAGTAGCTAATTGTGTTATAGAACCTATCGGCTGAGCCAAACCTTTACGTACAGCCAATGTACCAACAATAAAGGTCGATGCAACAGCACCACCGACACCAACTACCAGTACGCCAAGTTTTCCGTTGGCTTCTTTTACATTAATTTCTTTCATTTCTTCATTGTTTTTATATAGCTTATTATAAAAGCTGATGATTAACGTTTTTGTATTTTTAACTTACAATCTACCTATTAGATTTTAAAATCTATGTTACAAATATATGAATTATTCATTAAGACATTAGTTTTTTACCAAAAATCTATTTCAGTAAAATAAAAAAGATTCTACAAATGCTTTATAATAGCAATTCTTTTAAATCAACAAAATTATACACAGTATGTTTATGTTCTTGTTTATTCTCTTCGTCTGTCCATCCCTTTCCTTTAATCCAGATAGTCTGACATCCCAGTGATTGAGCCGGTACAATATCTTTTTTATAACTATCTCCTATTACCGCCGTTTCTTCCGGATGAAGCGCTAACGCTCTCACGCCTAAATCAAAAATAGCAGGATCGGGTTTCCTAATTTTTACCACAGCCGATTCTATTATTGTTTTAAAATATGAATCCAACCCAAAATCGGACAACACTGTTTGAATGTTTCCATAAAAATTAGATACCATCACCATCGGATATTTTTCATGCAACAGAGCAATAAGTTCTTTGGCTTTCGACACCGTTTCCCGTGCAAATTCATAACAAATACCGGCAATAGACACCACGAAAAATTCCACTTTCTCATTCGTTTCTAAATAACCGTGCTCTACAAGATATTGCATTTGTAATTTCACCTTTGTTTCCAAGACATTATAAAAATTATGTTCTGGACGGATATAAGGATGTGTAGCCAACGAGCGTTCTCCAAAAACATACGCATCTCGAAACTGAGTTTTTTCAACCGGAACTTGAACTTGCGTATAAGCATCCCACAGAACCTCAGACCAATGATCACCATTTGAGTCTATCGTTCCTCCATAATCGAATATTATGCCTTTTATACCCTGTAATACGCTCATTTCTCTAATACTATTTTATTTACGAAATATTTACATATACTTTCGTGCTTAGATATCATGTACAGCAATAAAATATTCAATACTGTCAACTCAAATACGAAATAAAACCAAGGTAAATTCACAAATATGGAAATAAAAAGAACTATTATCCGCGTATTGAACGATAAAATATTGGTGTACTTCATAAGCGGTTTACTTTGCTGACGAAACTGGTTTCTTAACCAATCGGGTACATCGTCTCCATATCTCATTTTCATCTGTTGGCGAAACATCTGCATAGATGGCGAAACCCGCTCCTGCCCCTGCGTGTAATTGATATAAAAAAGCATGATTAGTTTTTTCCAAAAATGCCCCTTCCAAGGCAGAGTTTTATTGGTTTCTTTCAATTTCGCAACTTCATCCAATTCACTGCCATTCTTTCCTTTTACCATATAGAGGTGAAAATTACGGTAATAATCGGCCATAGCAGCCTGCCTCACATGAAAAACACCGGCAATGGCGGCTAAAAAGAAAATAGATGCGTCCCATCCCTGATGCATCATCCGTACACACACGGCAATATATATCGTTATAAACCATAAATCTCCGCTCAAACCATCTAAAATACGCCCTATACGAGAATAATTTCCTGTCATCCGCGCCAACTGTCCATCTGCACTGTCCAAAGAATTTGCCAGAACAATCAATGCCATTCCTACGACATTATACATTAAATCGACATATCCCAATAAAATACCGCCTGCAACTCCTATAAAAATAGAAATCACGGTAACGACATTCGGTACAATCCCGAACTTCTGACATAAAAGAGCCCACCTATATCCGATAGGTCTATAAAACAGGAGGTCTAAGGTCTCTTCCGTATCCATAGATTTGAGCGTCGACTCTAACGTCGGCTTCTTCACATTCTTCTCCATAAGATTAAACTATAACCGTTAATAATGACACACTTGTTTTTTTACTATTCGTTCTATCGCCATTCCAATATACGGAGCCGCCATATCTCGACAAGGAGCAAAACTAGGCCAGTCATTTAAATCAATAATACGAATCTCTCCATCGGGAGAAATGATACAATCACCTCCATATATATCCACATTTAAAACCTCCGCCGCTTCCGAACAAATCTCCCGCATTTCATTTTCCGAAAACGGTATTCCGGTCGCTTTTCCATTAATCTGTTCATGTCCGAATTTGCTATGATGAAGATCAAATGGGTAAAACCAATAAAAGAAATCGGTTCCTCTTACTGCATAGAACTTTATCAAATCTCCTATTAAATGACGATTAATAACGGCTCTTTCTATGCCTCGCATAGCATATTCCGACAATATTCCTTGCGCCTCCTCAGGATGACGGGCAAAACTGACATCCTCTTTATGTATTACATGAAAATCTCCCCTTTTTAACCAGCACTGATTCATTTTTTTTTCTTGCAACAGTTCTATTATAGACAACGATGTTTCCACAATAAGACTTTCCGGATAAGGTACATGGTTTTTCATCAACAACCTTGTCATTTTTTCGCGAGTGCAGTTCTCAATACCATAACCCGAATTTGTAATGACACACCCTTCATCTTCGAGCTGCTGTAACTTCTTTATCGCTGCCTCTGAACGAGACATATTGAAAATAACTTTTTCTTTTATATTTGAAGATACGAATTCCGACTCATCGTACTCATTTACTACGTAACCGCGTTCACGTAAAAAAGAAACAACCAAATTGAATATAGCGGCATCGTTGCCCACATGATTAGGCGAAAATTTATTTTCTCTTCGTACTCCGGCTAAAATTTCCTTTTTCATTAATTTTAATATTAGAACAAACTTCTCTCAAATCAACGCAAAAAAACTTCTGCTTTCGCAATATCCGAAGCATGATCTACATCTATAATTTTTGTAAACGGATATGCTTTTAAGTTCAAACCGCATGTTACCAAACGACGCTGGAAATTTCTCATACGCGATACACCTTCGTCTATACACTGCTTCAACACCGGTATCGCGGCAGATGTCAGCCCATAAATACCGCCCGATATATATTTCGACCCCATATAATCAGCATCTCTGAAACTCAAAATATTATTATCAGTATCCGTTTCTACATATAAAGGCTTTTCATCGTCTATATAAGAGGTTACCCCCATCAATCCGTCAATTCCAGAAGTTTTGGAAAACGCTTTTACATAAGCGGCAAAATCATCCTCACGAAAAATAGTATCGACCGTAGTAAGACAAAATTTATCCGATTTTATTCCCGCCGACAGTTCATAAAAACTATGCATTGAACTTGGCGTAGATTTTACAAGCAAACGTATCGGATATTGTAAAGAAAGCGCTTTTATATGTTCCTGAACTTCTACCATCTCATTATTCACAATAATGTGAACAGCATCCGCGTCTTGCGCCATAAAAATCTTTATCAGACGATCTATCATATGTTCTCCGCCAATTTTTATTAGAGGTTTTGGCAAAGAAACTCCTTCTTCTACTAACCGCGATCCCTCGCCAGCTGCTATTATAGCAAATTCCATAATATTTTTTTACTAAAAAACAGAACAAATGTCTACATTTTTATACTCTAATCAAAAGATATTACCGAGTTTAACAATCCCTTTTATATGGCAACATAAACTAATAAAACTTTAACAGTTGTATTGGTTTTCATAAAAACACTTAGTCTTCTTTCGATTCCGATTGCAAATCAAGGACCTCTTTATCGCCGCTCTTATCAAAATATTGTTTTCTTAACGGATTAGCCGAGATTTCGGCATAGATTTTACGATTGCAATAAATATCGATTGCCGTGTACAAGGCTTGCCTGAAAGATGACTCCGAAGCAATATTCTGCCCTGTAATATCGTATGCAGTGCCGTGATCGGGGGAAGTACGCACTATCGGAAGGCCTGCTGTAAAATTAACCCCATTCTCCATTGCAATAGCTTTAAACGGAGTTAATCCTTGATCATGATACATTGCCAGCACACCATCGAATTTCTTATAATGGTCTGAACCGAAGAACCCATCGGCTGCATAAGGGCCGAAGCAAAGAATGCCTGCATTCTCCGCTTCTTTTAATGCCGGGATAATCGTATCGGTTTCCTCCGTTCCCAACAAATCGTTATCTCCCGCATGCGGATTCATTGAAAGTACGGCTATTCGAGGCTTTATTATTTGAAAATCTTGTTTAAGGCAAGTATTAAAGATTTGCAGCTTTTCAAGAATCAACTCTTTCGTTACTTTTTTAGGAACTTCCGCCAACGGAATATGTCCCGTAACCAAAGCTACCCGCAAATCTTCACACATAAGAATCATAAGAGATTGCGCACCCTTCCCTAATCTTGATTCAAGATATTCGGTATGTCCGGGAAATGAAAAATTATCAGATTGAATATTATTTTTATTTATCGGCGCCGTAACGAGAACATCTATTAAACCTTTTTCCATATCGGCAACAGCGGCTTCTAATGCAAGATAGGCTGCTTCGCCTCCCTGAGGCGTAGGTTTGGAAAGCTCTACCCTAACCTCTTCGTCCATACAGTTTATAATATTCAACCGAGACGGCAATACGGACAAAGCATCGGCCGCTATATTGAAATTAAGAGGTGGAAAATTGAGCGCCTTACGATGATATGCCAACACTTTGGAAGATCCGTACACAACAGGGGTACATATTTCCGTAATACGCGGATCGGACAAAGTCTTTAAAATTACTTCATAACCTATTCCGTTTATATCTCCTTGCGTTATACCGACCTTTATTTTATTATTCTGTGCCATATATTATATATATTAATTTATCTGTTTTATAGAATCTGTTTCTACGGTTATTTCTTCTAAACTCATCTTTTGAGGGACTTTCAATGTGTACAATACAGCCTCCATTTTATGAACTAAATCGGCTTTACTCATTTCGGGAGCATACACAAAAGCTTCTACCGTTATAAGGCGCTGATTCAATTCGTCTACCTGAGTGAGACTGATATACGGACCTCCCATTATATCGCCTTCCATTTCCCATAAACCGCGCATCTCTACGCAATACGCATTATTCAAATTTACAATATGAGATACGGGAGGCATCACCTTTTTGTGTGTAGTCATATATGATCCTTCCGGACCTCCGGGTATATTTATTTTCATAACCGAATCGCGCAAAGCAATAAGATTCTGCGGATCTAATTGCGAAATCGAGTTATATGGTACGGCATATACAACATAATCTGTTCGCCGTTTATATGCGCCATTAGATATCCAAAAGAAATTATCCCCCTGTTTTATTTTTCCCAAATCGTCAGGCAAAGTCAGTAGAATATTCATCTGTTCATACAACCTATCACTTGCCAACTTATCTGTTTTCTTTTTCAACTGCGCTATTTGTCTCTCCCGTTCCGCTTTATTCAAAAAATGAATAAGACGCCATTTATTTTTTATGACAAAATCTTTAAGAAGGTCTTTTTCTGACGCTTTAACCCTCAAAACAACCTGCCCGTCCGCCCAAAGATCTTCACTATAAGAAAGGCGGGGCGATCTTGCATTTTGATCTATTTCAACAATTAAAATGTTCCGAACAGGTTTCAGCAAATCATCAAATTTATTTGTAGGTGTTTGCGAAATTGAAAAATAGGGTTCATTCTGCGGCAAACCGGGTATAGGAGAATCTAAAACGTCCCGTACAGCCTGTCCTACCTCTCCTTTCAGCAGATCTCCGTCCGCAACAACCAGTACTTCGTACGGAGAGCCTATCGCCGACGGTAATAATGAAGAACCGTTACCGCAACTTTGCAATAACAGTACTAAACATATCCCCCAATATATGTACCTACCCGGTAGTTTTATCATTATTTTTCTATATAATTACAGACAAATACAAATATAAAGAATTCTCTCAAAAGAAGTTCTCTTTAACCGGCTTTTAATAACAGAAAAAAGACAAAAACTTCCCTAATTTTACAATCCGAACTTTATTATTTTCCTAACTGTAATTTTGATTTATCGCCTCAGTTTTCTCTTTTGTCGTTTGCAACAAACCATCTTTATGCAACATAACGTAAATAGATGCTGTGGAGTATGCCCAACATGTACCTGAGATTTGCTGTTTAACCGGAGAAGCCGAAACTTCTGTTATTACAGATAAAGCGGGCGGAACTTTCGCAGGAATACTCACTTTTTCCGTTTTATGTTGTTTTTCTATACATGCAATACAACATAAAAAAATAAGCAAAAAACCTTTTTTCATACAAAATGTTATTCCCTTTTATTTTTCAAAGTCGACAACATGCCACAGGCTGCAAGGATGTCTTCTCCCCGAGACGTCCGTATCGTACAGGTTATGCGACGCGTTGAAAGATAATTGCGAAAACGCTCCATCGCTTGTAAATCGGAAGTTTGTAAATCAACACCGGGTATGGCATGAAATCGGATAAGATTTACCCGACACGGTATTCCCGCAAGGATACGCACCAACTCTTTTGCATGCGCAAGAGAATCATTCAAGCCTTTAAACACAATATATTCAAACGAAATACGACGTTGCCCCGAAAAATCATATTGTTTCAACAACGATATAACCTCCGATAGAGGATTTGCTTTCTCTATCGGCATCAACGACTCACGTTCTGCATGATAAGGCGTATGCAAACTGATAGCAATATGGCAAGAGCACTCATCCAACAGTCTACCCAAACCTCTACGCAAACCGACAGAAGAAATTGTTATTCGTTTAGGACTCCAACCAAATCCCCATGCAGAAGTAAGTATCTCAACAGCTTTCAGTACCTCTTCTACATTATCTGCCGGCTCACCCATCCCCATAAAAACGAGGTTAGTCAATGAATCGCTATTCGGAATCGAAACTATTTGATTAATGATTTCTGCCGCCGACAGGTTACCCGAAAATCCTTGTTTTCCTGTCATACAGAAATAACAATTCATTTTACATCCTATTTGCGACGAAACACAAAGCGTAGCCCGTTCTCTATCGGGAATATAAACCGACTCTATATATTTATGTCCATCTCCTACCGCAAAAAGATATTTAGCCGTCCCGTCAGAAGAAAGAGCTTCGGCAGAAGGAGAACTCCATCCTACGGTATACCGCTCAGATAATTTATTGCGCGCCTGTTTAGACAAATTAGTCATATCATCAATCGAGTTCACCCGTTTAGCATACAGCCATGAAGCTATCTGCTTACCTGTATATCGGGGCAAATCTAATAAAACAGCTATTTCTGTCAACTCGCTTAACGTTTTACCGGCTAATTTTTCTTTACTCATAGCAGTAGTTTATTTAACGACAAAAGTGCTCTACCGGAAAGCAGAACACTTTTGTAGAATAATATTTTTACAGATTAGAAAAACGCGATGCGGTTATCTATTACATCTGCCTTACGACGAAGAACTTCCATCGTTTGATAAGGAATACGATAGGAGGTCATATTATCAATATTAGCCTGTTCTGTTTTTGCATCAAACGGCTTATCGCTTGCGGTTTTCGACAATACAGAAAATACATACACACCATTAACTCCTTTTACCGGAGAGCTAACCTGATTTTCAGCAGCATACGGAACTAAACCGCACAACGCAGGTTCTTCTCCGATACCTGTTATTCTGCGAGTATTGAAAGTTACATATTTAGCGGTATCTATCGCTGAATTCATCGCCTGCGCATAAGCATCCATTGACGTCAGATTTTTAGCTTTCAAATCGTCAATAATTATTTGCGATTTTTTTTCAGACAACAATTCTTCTCGCAATACAGGTTCTACTTGTTCCAAAGAAGCATAGCCTCTCGGATATATATTCACTACTGCGGCCGCAATAAATTTATTATCGATTTCAAATATCTCCGATACAGAACCTTTCTTATTATTAAACGCCCATTTTATCACTTGGCGAGCATCACGAACTGTTCCTAACGAATAATCACTGGGGGTTAACGATTTATCGGTTAATAATTGATAACCTTTTTCGGTTGCGTTTGTTTCAAATTTTTCCAAATCCGTACTATTCGCCAAACACTGATTAACCTCGTTATACAAAGAGTTAAATGTTTCACTGCTTGGGAGCACATCCATAACAAAAGCCGCAACATTTACTTTCGGTACATCTTTGGTTCGCCCTGTAACTTGAACAATCTGAATAACGTAATCAGAACGTACGGTAAAGTAGGAATTTCCTTTTGCCGAGAAACAAGCATTTTTAAATTCTTGACCTATACCGTTCAATGCTGCAACCTCCGTAAACCAACCCAAATCGCCGCCTTTTGCTGCCGTAGATTGATCAACTGAAAATTCTTGTGCCAAAGCGGTAAAATCGCCACCGTTATTCAACACATTTATCAAACTGTCAGTCAAAGCCAAAGCGTTTGCTTCATCTTGTAAAGGAAGCACTATATGACGAGCCTTTACAGAATCGGGAGCCATTATTTTACCCATTAAACGATACATTTTATAAGAGTCGTTTTCAAGGAAAGGTCCTTTTACATCGTTTACTTGGGCTGATTTCACAAAACTCAACAAATCTCCATCTAAATCGCTTTCCGCAACATATGCGTCTAAATACGGTTGATCGGAATTAAGATTTACCAAATCCGCCATATCCGTTGTAGTAGAAAACTCGCCTTTTAATTCCGCGATTTTCTCTTCTGTCAATTTATAATCTTCCGCACTTGGATTTATATCGACAATAAAATATTTGATTTCTCTTGTTTCGTCTTGCTTGAAAAGCTCTTTTTTACTATCGTATAATTTCTGCAATTCAGCTTTCCCAATAGTAACCGAAGAATCGGATATAGAAGAATAGGGTTGTACGGTATATAAAAAATTCACACTTTCTTTTCCCGCGTCATAAGCAGCTTGCAAATCAAGTTTATTTGGCATAATAGCCTTTACCAACAAACCGTTATATTTGTCAATCAGACGTTGTTGTTTTATAGTCTTTTCCAGATACAACCAGAAGTTTTTATACATAGCCAATTGTTCTGCTTGCGCACCACCCAAAGCACCTTCTTCAATAGAAAGAACGTTTTGCAGGAAATTCAAAAGCATTGATTTATCAAATTCGCCGGTCTGAGGATTTCTGAATAACTGTTGAATCATCGGAGAAATATTATTTCCTTGAAGAATATCTGCCAATTCTTCAGAAGACACAGTCATTCCGATTTTTTGCGTTGCATCGTTTATCAGTATTTCAGAAACCAAACTTTCATAAGCGTTCTGATTAATTTGTATAGACATTTCGTTAGACAAAGCGCTCTGTCCGGTTTGCAATTTCATTGCTTCGGTAATCTCATCGACTCTGTCTTGATATTGTCCGGTCGTAATTCTTTCTCCATTTACTTCGGCAACTTTATCTGCCGACATTCTAAATAATGTCTGCCCTGAACTCAAAAGGTCTCCCATAATGAATGCCAACAGCGCAAACCCAATCACTACGGCAAGAAGTCCGGCTCTTCTTCTGATTTTCTCTAATGTAGCCATTTATTATTTTATTTTTTTAGTTTTATATTCAACATTTACATTTGTTATATTAAGCGCACGAAGATACAAATTTGTATTTATATTACGCCCTTTGTTACGAAAAAATTCTACATTTTATCAATTTTCATCCGTACCAATTCTATTCTGTTCGTGGTTCTTTTCAGTATCTTAAATATATAATCTCCTATTTGTATAGATTCACCCACGCTCGGTATTGTCTGATAATAGCACAAAATATATCCTGCTATTGTCATATATTCGTCATTTTTCGGTATATCGAGGTTAAACAATTCGTTTACTTTTTCAATTTCCAGACGCCCCGATAATATGAACTCGTTTTCCGCTACCCGTCGGGCTATATAATGTTTTGTATCATGCTCATCCTCTATATCGCCGAATATCTCTTCCACAATATCCTCTAATGTAACAATACCGGCAGTCCCGCCAAATTCATCTACAACTACCGACATACTTTTTTTGCCTCGCATCAGATTTTTCATCAGTTTATGCGCCGGCATCGTTTCCGGCACAATAGATATCGGGATTATGCGCTCTTTCCAGTTATCCGGATGTATAAACATCTCAGAAGAATGAATATAACCTAAAACATTATCTATTTGATTTCTGTACATCAATATCTTAGAACGTCCCGTTTCAATGAATTGATCTATCAATTCCTGCTTGTCTACCGTCTCAATATCCATAGCAACAATCTCGGCACGAGGAACCATACAATCTCGAACCTTCACATTGGAAAAATCAAGCGCATTTTGAAACATTTTTACTTCCGTTTCCACATCTGAATTATCCGGCACTTTGTCAAGTTTCTGGCGGATAAAAAAATCCAAATCTACCTTACTGACTTCTTGGCTTTCCTCCGTATCGTCCATTTTCACGCCAAGTATATACAGAATTCCTTTCGACAACAAAGACGATATTTTGGAAACAGGATATAATATGATATATATGATAAATAAAGGAAAAGCAAAAAAACGCAGTAAGAAATTAGGACTAATGCGAAAAAGAGTTTTAGGCAAAAATTCGGCCGTAAACAAAATTATAAGCGTAGAAATAATGGTTTGCCCTATCAAAACAAAAAGTTCATTAGCATATAAGAATCTTAATACCGGTTCTAATATCCGAGCCATACCGATACCATAAATAACCAAAGCAATATTATTACCAACCAACATAGTAGAAATAAACTGCTCTTGATTACGAAAAAACATTCCTAATATAGAACCGATAATATTGCTGGTCTTCTTATCCAATTCCAAACGGACTTTACTGGACGAAACAAACGCTATTTCAACCCCAGAAAAGAACGCCGAAAAAAGAAGCGATATTAATATAAGAAATATAGTATCGTCCATAATTCATTTTGTTTTAACAGAATCAGTACGTAAAGAATCGGTTTGTACAGATGCCAGTGAATCGGACGCCACTTTTTTCTGAAACGATATATAACCGGCATCCCCGTCTATCATTTCTCTAAAAATAAAATTTTCCATCCGCTCATCCGAATCAAACCCTTTGCCGCTTTCCATAAACGTCCCGTCTTCATCTTCAACAAGTACCTCAACTGCTGAATATATTTTCTTTTTAAGCCTATCCCAAAAGAGTTTTTGCGTAAACAATCGTCTTCCATTCAGATTTTTCACCTCCACATTACCTGTCAACTCCCACAAATCCTTATTTTTATAAAAACAGGCCGTATCACACTGTACATAGGCTTCCGGATTTAACAACGAATCGAATTTTTCCACATACAATCCCTGCGGGAACAACCAATACGGATCTCGTGATTTTTCGTACATCAACCATTCTTTGGCTATCATACGATAACGAGGTACACCTGAATCGGAGTACAGAGAATTGACATCAAGCGTTTTTATGGTAGGTACTTCCGTTTCATCTGAAAAAGCGCCAACTACCTCTTTTTTATCACCCGAACATGAAGAGATAAATATTATGACGACTAATAAAATAGCCATCACTCGGGTTGTAATATTTTCTATATCTTGAAAAGCAATATTTTTCATAAAAAATGTCGAAGTTAGGCAAATAAAAACTTTTCGAACCGAATTGTCATCGTACGACTGTTTTTTCTTGAATCCATCCTCCGATTGTTATAGTTTTTCCTTTTCCGAGATCCATATGCATAAAGATATCTTTTTCAGACGGAAATTTTCCAGAATAACTATTAATAAGAGAATCCGCTTCTTCGGTCACAGACTCATCCATTTCTTTCGCCTTTTTCAATTTATCGACTGCCAAATAATAAACAGTTTGTTGCAGTACAGGATCACTCGGATAAATATTCGGCGCATCATCAACACACATTTTCGCCAATAGTATATAAGATTGTCCATAATGCGGATCTTCTGCAATCGCCTCTGTCAGAATCTTATTTGCATTAACATAATCATGTTGCACAGCATATACTCCGGCTATTCTATAAAGACACTCAGCTCTCTGCCTTACATCAGCGGTATCTATCAAATTATAGGCCTTTTTATAGAGAGAAATAGACTTTTTATAATCATTTTCTTTATACGCATCTAACGCCATACCTGATATAGACTCAGCAGTAGGAATTAATACGGACAAATAATTTACCGCGCTTTTATAAACCGGCAAATCTCTCTGATTGATAGATTGTAAGATACCTATCGTCTTTTTCAAAAAAACTGTATCTTGCTTATTCGCTTCTACCTCAGGAGCCAACATTTGTTGTACTGTATCGCCACCTACCGCTCCGGACGATATATATATGTATGCGAGAATTTCTTGCACTTGTTTAATATATTCCGCATTTGTACCGTCTGTCGTCTTTACCAACGCCTCTTTTAAATAACCGGAAGCCAATCGATAGTTTTGTTTAAACTCATCGGCTGTTACTAATGTATCTTCTTTCATCAACCGATTGCTTATCTGAACAAAATAAGATAATACGTCAGGGGCAGACGCCTCTTTTTGCCCATATACAGATTCTTTTAACCAACCGTAAACCATACGGGCATCAATGCTATCTCCTAAATAATAGATATAATCACGAGATTTATTTCCTAATATCCAAGATGTGGGAAATCGCTCATCTTTACCGAAATATTTTATCCTGTTATCATAAACCTCCATTAAACGGTTTATCAGACTTTCTCGTTTTTCTTGATTTTTTTCTTCCTCTATTTGCTTTTTTATAATTTCTACTCCATATAAATAGATATTTCGAGAAGAGGCAGGACATTCGGCATATACTTTTTCCCAAAATTCCGCAGCATCTTTAAAAGCCCCGTTTTTAGCATAAGTAGTAAACATCCTTAAATTTTCGACGCACGTTACGCTATCCTCTCCTTGTCCGAAAGGCGTATCTGTATCAATGCCTTTTTGCGCTTTTACAGAAACAGTAAAAGATATCGCTGCAAACAAAATAAGTAACTCTTGCCAAAATTTCATTTGTATTGCTATACTTTAATCTTATTGCAGTTTAGATTTAAAGAACCACATTTCATTAAACGACAAACTGAACGAAACCCTAAAATAATTTTCTTTTAATAGATGTTTAACCGTAGGCTCCTGATGTACATATTCAAGAGCAAGATTTACCATAGATTTATCATTTTTCAACGGAAAACCCAAACCGCAAGAAACACCATACTCATTCAATTTGCTATTTTGAACTTTTTCATACGACCGATTATAAAAAGCACCTGCCCGATAATGGATTTTATTGAAATAATTCCGAGAAAATACGTTGGGTATAAATTCTCCCCCAACCGCTATTTTCAACCGATTACTTAAAGAATCCGTCCGATTATCGAATTTTGCGTCCGACCAGTTCTGATAAGTAACATCTAAGCCGACTGTTAATTGTTTATCACGCATATACGAGACACCGACGCCAAGAGACGTAGGCAATTCATACGCATTTTTAAGACTTATACGACTTATCGTATCGATTACTGCATTTGAAGTAGAACCGCTTGTATACACTGCTTTTTTATTCGTTATATGACCTAAAAGCGTTTTTTTCGGAGAAAAAGTTACTCCTAACGTCAGACTTTCTTTTTTATTAAGCCGATATGTATATTGAGCACCTAAAAGTAACCGGAAATCGCTTACATGTACTTTTTGGTCAAATCTCGAATCTTGTGCATAATAATTATTCGGCATATACACCTCATCGGCATAAGTAATATTACCGAACAGATAATTAAAATTAAGCCCAACAGACAAGCCTTTATATACATTCGCACCTACCCCGATATAAGCTTCTGACAGACCGCCTTCTCCCGAATGATAAAGAATCGTGTCGTTCACATTCTGTCCGTAATCGTAACCTACGAAAGTAAAAGGTATCAATCCGGCGCTTACTGCCATCCATTTGCTAACAGGAAACTGCATAGCAATATAGTCAAGCCCTCCGTTAAAATTAGAACCTTTTTTCAGTCCTTCGGTAAATTTAGAAATTTGAATATTAGCTCCTATATCGAAAAGAAATGTCAATGAATCCATTGCAGCATAAGAAGCCGGATTCATCGTATTTATCTGTTGGCTGTTACGTAAGCCGTATCCGATACCGCCCATCGCCCTGCTCATTCCAATAGAATTATCGGCTAATTTTCCATATCCGTAACGTGAGTACGGAGATTTTGTATTGCTTTGCGCTATACATACGGCTCCTAAACAAAACCAGATAGCACAGATAATCAAACCCTTATTTTTCAACATTATAACAAAGTATTCGGTTCAAACCCTTTAAAACTAAATTTTTATCTGCAAAGATGGCGTTTTTTAATTTTGCTGACAACAAAAAAGCATCGCCACCCGTTAAAAAAAACAAAATATCAGGATATACCGCTTTCCAACAATCGATATATTGCTCTATTTCATAAACTGCTCCCCAGATAACACCCGCCCGTTTGGCTGTTTCTGTATCGTATCCGATTTGAGGACAATCTCCCGCAAGAGAAACCTGCGGTAAACGAGACGTGTAATCATGTAACGAATTGAATCGTATGCGTAATCCCGGAGAAATATTTCCACCCAGAAAAGTGTTATTTTCTAACAAATCATACGTAATAGCCGTACCTGCATCTATCACCGAAACAGTACGTCCGGGAGCCTGTATAGACGCCCCTATCAATCCGGCAATACGATCTCTGCCCAATGTACGAGGCGTTTTATATCCTATTTTTATCGGAATAGGCGTGTCCGCATCAAATACACAAACATTATTTACAAGCGTCCTAAGAAAATTGACTTTGGTCTGGTCGGAACGTTCCTCTCCTACGGACGAATAGATTGCCGAACGTGTTGGATAAGCCTTTATAACAGCCCGCATAGAATCGTTATCCCACTCAGAAAACGAATGTACTATCTCAGGTTCCTGATTCCTAAAAAGCGCAATTTTTACCGAACTATTTCCTTGATCTATTACAACGTTCACTCGTTTCTCTATTTTTGGCAAAGGTAAGAAAATATAAGAATATACATCTCTTTTTCTATACGGTTTGTATCACATTTTTCGAAAAAACGGCCGTCATACTCGACAAAGAAGCCTTTTTAGAAGATTAATCGTTTCTGTAAACTATCATTGACTATCGGCTTTTATGCCTTTTGATTTTTTCTTCTGAAAAAGAATATGTACGTTTGCAAAATGAAACGCTAACAACCGAATAATGAAAGAACGTTTGTTTACATATTGGTCTGCTTTTCGTACAAAAGTCAGTATTTGGCGTTTGTTCGTCGTTGCGTTTATTTTTATCATGGTTTTCATCGATAACAACAGTTTTATAAGACGTTACGAATACAATAAAAAAATCAAAGAACTTCAAAAAGAGATTAAGCATTACAACCAAATTATTGAAGACGGACGTTTTCAACTGGAAGAATTGCGCTCGAACAATAATAATCTGGAAAAATTCGCTCGTGAAAAGTTTTTGATGAAAAAACCGAATGAAGATATTTTCCTCATCGAATAATTACACATGAACCATCGCATCTTAAATATTTTATTCTATATATCCGCCTCTGCCGTACTATTGGCCTCAGTCTTATACATTACGCAATGGAGCGCAACGCCTTATATTTTCGCCATAGGAGCCTCCGGTATGGCAACTGCCCGACTGTCGAACCGCTATCAAGGCGATAATATCCGCTTAAAACGATTGTACCGAATGGAAACGTTTTCGTCATTGCTGATTGTAGCCGCATCATACTTCATGTTCAAACGCCAAAACGAATGGTTTTTGTTATTGTTCGTCGCAGCCATCTTACAATTATATACGGCAATTTTAATTCCCAAAATTTCAGACAAATAGTTTTCTAATATCCTCCTTTATTAAATAAAGGCGTTTTTTACAAAGAAAAACGCCCGATTGTTATCGGGCGTCTGAATATTTTAAAAATTCTATTTTATTTAAAAAGCATCGGAACGAATTCGGAAAGATAAATACGCCAATTTTTCCAAATATGCCCGCCATCCGTTTCATAATAAGTGTATTTGTAACCGTTTTCGTCTAACTTTTTACGAAAATCTTCATTACCTTTATACAAGAAGTCTGTTTTCCCGATAGCAATCCAATACAATTTCGGATTTTTGGCAAATTGTGTTTTTAACTTCGCATCACTATTTTCATATATCGGAGATTTTACATCTTTTCCCGGAACAATTGCTGCGGAAAATAATCCGACATAATCAAACATATCCGGATATTGTTTTGAAATATGCAACGAATGAAATCCTCCCATAGACAATCCGGCAATAGCACGTCCTGATTTTTTCTTTATAGTACGATAATTATTATCTATAAATTTAATTACATCCGGAAAACTGGTCTCCATAGAGCCATCCATAGAACCAAGACTTGCCGGTTTGATAAGTCCTTCGGACGACTCTCCCGGAGCAGCCTCTTTCATAGTATTGCCGTTTGTCATAACCACAATCATCGGTTCGGCTTCACCCCGAGCAATAAGATTATCCAGAATTTGCGCCGTACGCCCCAAAGCTATCCAAGCCTCTTCGTCTCCACCCATACCATGCAACAAATATAAAACAGGATACCGTTTTCCGCTATTTTCATATCCGGCAGGAGTATAAACCGTCATACGGCGGTTCTTATTCAATGTCGGGCTGTTATACCAAACACGAGCTACCGTACCATGAGGCACATCGTTTACTTCATACAAACTCGCCCTATCTCCTCCGATTATAAAAATATTGGTCAAAGAAGATACATCTCGATTCAGATATACATTATTAGGGTCAAAAACTTTCAACCCATCAACAACAAACGAATAGCTATACAATTCCGGCGCTAACGGTTCGGGAGTAGTATATTCCCAAACTCCGTTCTTACCCTTTTTCAACTGAGCGGAACCCGGCGCATCGAATTGTCCGTAAGGAGTCTCTATCTTCGCTGTCGGCAAAAAGTCTCCTGTAACCTCCACTTTCACAGCCTTAGGGGCATGAAAACGAAATGTAACTGTATTATCGTCATGTATTTCAGGAGAAACGACACCCTGTCCTCCCCAAATAGCCTGCTGCGCAAAAGAAGGCGCGGCAATTAAAAAAGCAAGCACAAGCGTAAATAAGTTATTCTTCATTTTATAAATGTATTTTTGAGTGAATAATTAAAATAACCGATATTTTCTCAACTTTATTCTCAAATTAGATTTATTTTATTGATATTGGTTTAATATCATATCCGCAAATATGATAAATTTTCATCAATTATACATTGATAAATATCAAGAAATTATATTCCTCAGATTTTTATAAAAGAAATTCAAACAAGCTGTTTCAATGAAGCCGTCTTAACACGACACAGCGTCTCCGGCGTTATCCCCAGATATGAGGCTATATAAACAGACGGAACACGGCGGATAATATCAGGAAAACTTTTTAACAAATTATTATATCTCTCTTGCGCCGACTCGAACAATAATGAAAAAACCCTTTTTTGCGATATGATAAGAGACCCTTCCAGCATCTTGCGCACCAAATGTTCTATCTCTATATTTCGAGAGCACAACTTTTCTAATGCTTCACGTGGAAACGCGTATAAAACCGTCGGTTCTAACGCTTCTACCATTAAATAACTGGGAATTTGTTTAAAATAACTTTCGATAGAAAAAAACATTCCACCTTCATGTGCAAAATATTCTGTTACTTCTTTACCTTCTTTATAATAATAAATTCTTATCAATCCATTCTCTACGTAACAAATATGATTGCATACCGCATACTGTTTTAAAAAGAGGTCGTGCTTATTTAGATTAAAACAATCTAAAATCAAAGCCAACTGCGTTACGCTGCTTTGATTTAAAAATACATCCGATATATTTTCAAGTATTTTATATATAACCTGTTTACGTGTTTCCATGCAAAAAATATCCAATGCAATCGATATCTGTTCCGAAAATAATCTATTACGCCTTTCCCTTATTTATTTCTTTTGCTCTCTAAGGATGTTATTTATTTTTCTTTTTCAAAGGTTTTCCTTCAAACGAATACCCAAGACTCCAATACAGATACTGCGCTTTACTAAATCGAGAAGCTCGAATACCGAACGTACCGAAAAGATTATCTTTCAAATATCCTTTAACACCCATAATCTGATAAAAACGATAATCATATTTATTCCCATGCAATAAATTGTAACCGAAATTAGCGAATATAGATATATGCGGCATAGTTACTTCTCCTTTCATGGAAAGGCCTATCGAGAATCTATCCCAAACGTCTCCCAGTTCTACACGGTCATAATACAAACCGTCAACAGGATGTTTTTCGCGCCATGCCCGAGCGCCGGAACTTTCATCATACACAACTTCCATACTGGGGCCCCACCTGTATTTATAACTATTTACAATCATCGGCGCATAGCCCAATCCAAAAACTTTAAACTGACGGTCTATATAACGAGAAGGCAATCCTGTACCTGTGGTATCAAACCGTATCTGCCGAGATGTAATATTAAACAACAGATCATGAACGATATGCTTTTCCATTTCGGGAGGCGTCAAATCTGACGATAATAAAGTAGAAAGTTGCGGGCGATTTATATTATAAACCAATTCCAGATAAGGCGCCACTAAGTTAAGTCCCTTATTAGGCAAACGATATGCACCGTTAGAAAAATGCGTTAAAGACAATCCCATATTCAAATCAAAGACATCATTCATGCGCCATTTCATATACATACTTCCCGCCACGTAAACGTTTACGGAAGAACCTAACGCTACATTATTAGGATTATCGAACGGGTCATAGGATTTCCAATTAAACGACATCCCCAAGTTCCACTCATAGTTCAACGACCACTTCGGATTAAAACGCCGTATTGTAGCCCCTTGAAAAAGATAAAGCGCAAAAGGCAATCCCAAATCTTTTTTTCTCAAAAAATTACCCGAATAAAAACCCAATCCGTAATAGGGCATTCCATAAGCCTTATCCTGCCATGTATCGCCCTTCGATCCAAAACCGTATTTCAATGAAAACGAGCTGTAATAAGGTATCTTATTCTTACCGCTCACAAAATCATTCGTCGGGAAAACCCATCCTCCTTTTGCATCTACTGCAATAAACGAAGGCTTTTTGGTTTTTATTTCATCTCCCGAATCGGCCGCCACTGCCGATTCGGGGTAAAACAACAAACCTGCCAGAAAAGCCCATACAAAAAAAATCCTGTTCATGTCTCTACTTTACCTGCACTTTTTCATCTGCCGTTGTCGCTTTTATCAACGGGTCATACATTGCTTCACAGCTTACGGCCGGCAACATAAACGATCCGGCATAAGCGGCATATAAATTCAATTTTATCTCTATACTACTACCCGGCGGCAGCACATCTATATATGAATAAACACAATCGTCCCTGAAATCCTGATAATTTACTCCGGCAACATTCTGCTCAACATTATCATTCAAGAAACGTGTATTCAATATCTCCCATCCGGCAGGCATCATTTGCGTAACCACCAGATTCCGAATGGTGCGAACCGAAGGATTGGAAATCCGGACTATCGCACTAAAATCCGTTCCCTGCGCAATATTTTCAACAGAAACAGGCGAGCCTTTCTTATCTACATAGCGAACAGACATATCAATTCCATTAGACATAGCCTTCGTATCGCCCTGCTTTACCATTCCTGTTGTAACAACCCTACCGAATATCACTGATGCGCCATCATTACGAACCTCCAACTCCGCCCCTTTCGAAGCCTTATCGGAGAGAATATTCATCCAAACCTTTTTTTGCGTATCGATGCTCTCTCCTTTTTCGCCATAACGGTAAACAAATTTTAAATCGCCCGATACCGGGTATTTTTGCATATACTTAGACATCGCAATCAAAGAAAATGCCGTTGTCTGGGTGCTCATCCATTCGGAAGAAGAAAGAGCATCAGACAATTCCGTAGCCAACACAGCCGCATCCGCAGCATTATCTAACAAGCACAACGTCAACAACTGCATTGCCCGATTACGATAATCGCTGCCAAATGTCATATCGTCAGTCACAGAAGACTCTACAACTGTCGTGCGCTCTATCAATTGTTTACCCACATCCCGTTTTCCGATATTCGCATAAGCGGCAGCCAGCACCCAATAAGTTATCGGCGCATACGAATCCCCTGCCATTAATCTATTCATTGCTCCTATCTCCGGACTTTGCGCCAATGACAGAACATACAATCGATAGGCCTGAGTCAAGGACTCGTCTTCATGATACAAACCGGTAGCCGGTTTCCATCGTTGCGCCATTTTTACTTGGTTATCCAACCAACTTTTTTTCATAGATGCAGAAACGGAATATCCGTGTTTCTCCGCTTCGAGCATAAAATGTCCGGCATATACCGATCCCCAGCCGGAAGTACTGCTTTGCCCCGGCCAATAAGCAAACGCCCCATCGCCGGTTTGATATGAACGTAAACGCTTCAAGACACTCTCTACTTTCGACTGTATTTGCGACAATCTCTCGGCTGACAAATCGCAAAATTCCGATAAATACAATTGCGGGAAAGCACCTGAAACAATCTGTTCGAGACAACCGTGCGGGTACGTAGTCAGATACGCTATCCGAGACGACAAATTAACCGGAGGCACATTGCTCATTTCCAAAGCTATCTTATTCGTTCCGGGACGTCCGTCCACTTTCAGCGTCTTTTTCCACTCTTTGCCCGCTTCTATTTTAAACGGCTCTATCGCTACTTGCTCTCGCATTATCTCCCGTATTTCCAAATCCGTATCATAAGTCGATTTTTCTTGACCGGCACGAGCGGTTATTTTTATCTTGGCAACACCGGGATTCTCTTTTACCTTGATGCGGAATCTTACGGATTTATCGCTAACCGTTGCAAAATTAAGCGATTTTTCCGATTTTCCCACAATTTGCATATTATCGGAAACTGTAATAGAAACCGACACATCGCCTATATTGTCTTTGGTAGCAAACACTGTTACAGGAACGTCCAATTCATCTCCCACACCTAATACACGAGGCAGCGTTCCCAATACCATAATAGGATTACGTACCAACATCGTTTTATCTGTCGAGCCATAGGCCGAGCCATTGCCTGCTACGGCCATAACCCGTACCCTACCATTGTAGTTAGGCATCTCGAATGTATGTGTGGCTTTTTCGCCTTTCTTCAAAAGGAACGGGCCGGCAAATTGTACCACCGGTTTAAAACGATTGACAATCGCTTTGGGGCCGCGCATGAGAGCATCATCTCCCCCTATCGAGAAAAGTTGTTCTATCTTACCTCCATAAGCGCCCAAAACGGCGTTATACATATCCCATGTACGGACGCCTAATGCCTCACGGGCATTAAACGCCTTCCACGCATCGGGCGTTTTAAATCGTGTCAAATCAAGCAGTCCCTCATCTACAATAGCCAACGTATAAGCCATTTCCCGTCCCGATTTTTCAGAAACGGTTACTTGATAAGATTGCTCGGGTTTTACCTCTTGCGGTAACGACAATTGCGGTTCTAAACGGCTTGCCGGAGAATTTACCGTAAATGGAACTACTCCATACATACGTATCGGCAAGTCATTTTTCGTAAAGGCGTACGGTTGTATCAAGGTAACATATACATAAGCATTGGGAAGCATTTTTTCCGTTACCGGAATTTCCACACGCGTTTCGTTATCTTCACAGACTTTTTCTGTCACCGAGAGCAATTCATTTCCGTTTTCTATACAAACAATAGCCCTGCTTCCTTTCGAAGAAGGAATGGTAACAATCATTTTATCTCCGGGCGCATACTCCTCTTTATCGAGCTTAAATCTCAGCATTGTAGCTTTATCCGCTCCTCCCATATCGCGACGGCCTTTCACACCCGGCCAATCGAAATAGCTCATCACTCCCGTCGAATGTCCTCCGGTCGTAGCATCGACTACCGAAATGAAATAAGTGCCCCACTCCTCTTTCGGAATATTCATATCAATAAACCCGGCTCCCGACGAATCAGTAAAAAACATACGTTTTTTTACCGGCTCATTATAACTATTCGAAACGAAATTAGCTAAACGGCTATTATCGGCGCTCCACCACCAATACCAATCTACTTTATAGATTTTCGCCTCCAATACTCTACCCGGAATAGGCTTTCCATCAGGGGTCAACGCTACTATTTTATATTCATACCGCCGGCCTGTTTCCAACTGTTCTTGTTCTTTTCCGGGAGCCATAATGCCCACATAGCAATTATAAGGCGAATATTTCGCGCGTACAGCGTCAATACTAAAATCGCCTGTCGCCTCATATACTTTGGTTACGAAACTACCCAACAACATACCGGGAGCCGATTGCCCCACATTTATCGAAGCATTTATCACCGCATTGCCTTCATCATTCGTAACACCTTGTATTAACGAACTTTCTTCACTCGAAAACACTTTGGACGGATTATCGAATACATAACGTTCATATCCCGGAAACTCGGTTTTGGTAGAAATAAACGTAGCTTGAATATCGTATTTCAAATTACGTGCCACCGCCCCTTGCAACCATTCGGTATGTAATCTCGCATCTATCGGCTTTCCTTTTTGCAACAATTTATCGGCAAAAGTCAAATCTACTTTCAACCGATTAGGTTTAATCGTCTCTATGCGCAACCGCTTAGAAAACTCAGCTCCGCCTACCGAAACTTTTACATTCCAAAGTCCCGTAGGGGCATCCTGTTCCGTCGGCATATCAAACGAATATATTCCTAATACTCCCTTAGTGGAAATTTGTTTCAGATATGTCTGTCCCAACGGGTTTATCAACTCCATAACTACCGGATGTTGTGCCGGAAGAGACGCCTGCTTATCATTCAGCATAAAAGACAAATGCAATGTATCTCCCGGCCGCCAAACGCCTCTATCTCCGTAAATAAAGCCTTTCAATCCTTTCTGCACCGCTTCGCCCGACACATCGAAAGAGCTCAACGATAAAGAAGTGGGTACATCTACCCGCAAATATCCTCGTTGTTTTCCTAAGGAGGCAACAAGATAGTAAGGAGTCTCCTTATCCAAAGAAAAAGCAGCGCGCCCATCATCATCGGTTGTAGCCGACTTTATTTCTTGATTTTGATAATTATACAACGTTACTTTTACCCCGCTTTCGGGTGAAGTAGATACCAAGTTATGTACAAAAACATCCATCTTTCCGGTAGTGCCTGCCGCCACCATAATGCCTAAATCGGAAGCCAAGATATTTTTTCCTACTACTTTATTCACGTAATAGCTATCCTTACATGGATTTGTTCTTTCGCTATAATTGTAATCTTCCCATCCGGTTTCGCCCGAATAATAATAGTAACCGCCTTCGTCAAAACGAGCCAATTCTTCTTCTAATTTCAGCTTATCGCTTGCCCTGATTTCATCCTTCGACAACTCATCCGTACCTGTACACGGCAAATACGCCAATTCCTTATTAAAAGAGAACTCTATGCGATAAATTGCTCCCGGCTCAGGAGTAATAAGTTTATTAAGATCTAAGGCAAAGGTATTCCAACGAGATAAATCGTAATTTCCCAACTCATCTAAAAATATCGTCTGGCGAGATATTAACCGACCGAAACGTATCAGATTATATGATTCTTCAATTTGATTCGACTGTAAAAAAGATCCAATATTTTGTTCGAATATTTTAATTACCCGTACCACGACACCCTTCAATCCTATTGCTTGGAAAGGGAGCGTCAAGTGTTCCGACTGCGGAATGATTGTTCCGTCCCCTAAAAAACGCACATTCGGGTGATTCTCGTCCGAACTGATATTTTTTTCAAAATATTGTCCTAACAACGTTCCATCGGCAGATCGAAGAGAACTAAAAACAAAAATGCTCCAATTGCCATATTTCTCACTGGCCAGTTCAGGATATATCCGGATTTTATTAGTACCTTCAAAACTTACCCGCGACTTTCTATCTGTCGTTCCGGAGATTCCCTCCAAAGATTGTTTTTTGTCTAATGCTTTGGTAAACGAAATTTCTATAAATCTTTCGGGTTGAGACTTATAACGGACATCATAAACCGAAAAATCATTCTTTGCGGGGACATTCACAGAACATAATGTCTGTCCATTCTTTATCCCCATCTTATTAGATCCGGTAGAAAGGGTTAATGTACGGGATTTTTCGGCAAAAGAGATATTCTTCAATTTCAAGCCATGCCGTTTTCCATCCGCACTGTGATTCCATTCGGTTGTTACTGGTTGTTCGCTAATCACCACACAACTCTCGACATCCTCAGGCGTCTCCTTATCGGACGTATATACCGTCAAATCGAACGAATATCCTTTTTCATCTATATCCATGCCGTTTACATCGGCACGCATCGCACCCGGCACGGTTTGAAATGAAAATCGGAACGAACCGGCATCTGGTGTATCTCCGAACCACTTTTCCAAATCGACATCCACATCATAGCGTTTATCCCGTTCAAAAGATTCTGCCGGCTTAAATATGATATTACGGTTATTCTCTACACGAAACACGCCTTTTACCTTAGGCGTTATAAGAACGCTTTTCTCCAACTTGTCCGGAGCCTGTTGCTCTTCCGGTATATCTTGTGTCAGAATGATACGCAGAGGTGCAAAACGGGAAATTTTTCCGGCTGTATATGCCTCAACATACGGATTTACTTTTATTTCATCTGTTTTCTCCTTTTTCGATGAACATGCGAATGTAATAAAACTGCAAATCACAATCGCCATACCCCAATAGCCTCTACGCATTTTCATATCTCTTTTTAAAATTTAGTTGGTTCTGAAACAAATATACGATAAAGCATCATTCATAATCATATACCGGTAATTTTTTCAAAAACATTAACCTTATTATAATTACCCGACTTTATCTAATTCGAATAACAAAAATACGCTATATTTGTGTAATGATAAAAATGAAACACATATTAAATACTTTTCGTTTTTCTCAAAAAAGAAAAAATTCCCGTTACAGACGAATCAAACAGATATTTTTTATTTTTAATTCCTTATTGGCAATATGGTTCCTTTTTTACATTTGTACGCCTAAAAACCTGTTTCCTCAACCGACATCGTCTCTTCTATATAGCGCAGAAAACGAATTATTATGTGCACGCATCGCTCCTGACGGCCAATGGAGATTTCCGGAAACAGACACGATTTCATCTAAATTTACCGCTTGTATTACAACATACGAGGATAAACGTTTTTTTTATCATCCGGGCATCGACTTGCCAGCAATAGCTCGGGCAATGTTCTTAAATATCAAACACCGAAAAATAATGAGCGGAGGCAGCACGCTTACAATGCAAACCGCCCGAATGGCCAGAGGTAATCGCCCCCGCAATTTATATGAAAAAGCAGTAGAAGCCTTATGGGCAATATCGTTAGAGTGCCGCTTTTCAAAACAAAAAATATTATTGCTCTATGCCAACCACGCTCCTTTTGGAGGAAACGTTATCGGCATAGAAACTGCTGCGTGGCGTTACTTTGGAAGAGAAGCGTCCAAACTCTCATGGGCGGAAAACGCAACTTTGGCCGTGCTACCAAATGCCCCCGCCTTGATACATCCCGGCAGAAACCGAGAAAAACTGCTGCAAAAACGCAATAATCTGCTTCTATCTTTAAAAAAACGAGGGATTATAGACGAAACAACTTTTGAATTATCTTGTTTAGAACCCCTGCCACAAGCTCCGCAC
>JAFUKV010000148.1 GCA_017467745.1 Bacteroidaceae bacterium
AATCGGAAAAGTCTATGGATGATTTATATGAATCTACCGTAAATGCAATAGGCAAAATGGAAAATACAATAAAAAAATAAGATTCGAAATATGAAAAAAATATATTCCACCATTATTACAATCATCTGTTTTACCGGTACTTTATTTGCCCAAAATAAAATCGCGGAAGCCAATGCCGCATATAGTAATAACGAATATTCAAAAGCGATAGAATTATATGAGTCTATATTAAAAGAAGATGGTAAATCGGCAACGATATATTATAATTTGGGAAATGCCTATTATAAAAACAAACAATATGCTCCGGCCATATTAAATTATGAACGAGCATTACTGATTTTGCCTAATAATGAGGATGCTCGATATAATTTGGAAATGGCTCGTACTCATATAATAGACAAAGTAAATGCCGTTAAGCCGTTTTTTCTGACAACATGGATTAATAACATCCGTAACGGGTTATCATCAAACGGTTGGGCGTATTTAGGTGTAGGCTGTTTCATCGGCTTTATCGTTTGTCTATTTTTATATTTCTTTACAAGAGTTGTATGGATTAAAAAAGTCGGATTTTTTTGCGGCCTTTCTTTAATCTGTATTTGTATAATCTCTAATATTTTTTCATCTGACTTAAAAGAGAAACTGTTAGCACATAACGAGGCTATTATTTTTGCACCTACCATTACTATCAAAAGTACTCCATCGGCAGAAGGCACTGACGTATTTGTGTTACATGAAGGTACAAAAGTTTCTGTAATTAGTACGCTTTCCGGCTGGGGAGAGATAGAAGTAGATGGAAATAGAGGGTGGATTCCGTTAGATAAGATGGAAATAATTTAATAAACATCTTTTTGTTTGTATGTTAGAACAACTTATAGAATATGATAAATGGCTATTGCTCCAAATTAATGGGTGCGACAGCCATTTTTTAGATCATTTTATGTGGCTATATACCGGAAAGTTAATATGGGCGCCATTAGTATTATCCTTACTTTATGTCTATTGCCGGAAATACATTTTAGATGCAATATTAATAATACTTATCTCAATAATAGTTGTAACATTATGCGACCAAATTTCTTCTTCTATATTTAAGCCTTATTTTGCAAGACTTAGGCCAACACAAGAACCGGAACTATTAGGGTTAGTTGATGTTACAAACAATTATAGGGGCGGTAAATACGGTTTTATTTCCAGCCATGCGGCAAATGGCATAGGTATGGTTTGTATTTCATCGTTATTATTCCGTAATAAAATATACACGATAAGTTTAATCTTATGGGCATTGATTAATTGCTATACCCGAATCTATTTGGGAGTTCATTACCCGGGTGATATTATCGGAGGTATCTTGTTAGGGGGGATTATAGGATTAGCCGGATACAAATCTTATGCCTTTATTCGGAATGCCTTATTTTACAAAGGCTGGTTACAAGAAAAAGATATACCATATGTTCATACCAATATTAAGCCGATATTGATAACGCTGTATGCAACATGGGGAGGAGTTGTCTTATTTTCTTGCATAATTTGATTTACACAAAAAATAGAAAAAGAACTTTACTTGTTTTTGTAAAATAGTTGCAATAAAATTTGGGGATTTGAAAAATAAAACCTATATTTATTGCGTGATAATGTAAAATTTATTAAGAACCTTTTAAAACATTTCTACTATGACAAAAACAATAACATTTAATGAGCTACGTCGCCTTAAAGACAGTTTACCTACCGGTTCTATCCATAGAATTGCAGACGAATTAAATATACGAGTACAAACCGTACGAAATTATTTCGGAGGAAATGATTATAATTTCGGTAAAAATTGCGGGTTACATATTGAACCCGGTCCCGATGGAGGTATTGTTGTCTTAGACGACACTACGATTTACGATATGGCTCTGAAAATCCTTTCAGAACAGAACACAGATGAATGATATCAAAATATAGTTACGTATAAACGCTATGTTTTGATATTTTTTATTTGTAGATAATCAAGACAAAACTCCGGTATTTATAGTTGTTGTAGTTGTTTGATAAACTGCAAACAGGATTTGTATGTAATTCTTAAAAGTATAAAAATGGATACAGACAGACTTATTACTATTGCCATACATACCTTCGAAAAGGCTCAGATTATAAAAGGTGTATTAGAAAGTGAAGGAATACCGACCGTAATCCAAAATGTAAATTTAATACAACCGGTCATATCCTCCGGAGTTCGTGTCAGAATACACGAAAGAGATTTGCCCCATGCTTTGCAGGTTTTAGAACAATATCCGTTATTAAAAAATGACAGAAATTATGAAGAACCGGCAGAAAAACTTAATCGGATATTAATACCGGTAGACTATTCTTCTTATTCATATCATGCGTGTCAAATAGGATTTAATTTAGCAAAAACGTTGGGAGCCGAAGTGATGTTGTTACATGTCTATTTCAGCCCTTATTTCCCCGGCGCAATACCTGTAACAGACACGTTTACCTATGAAATAAACGAAGATGAAGTATTTAAACAAATACAGGACAGGGCTAATAAAGAGACAGCTTCTTTTTGCGAAAAAATTTATAAACAGATTTCCGAAGGTAATTTAGCGGATATCAAATTCGACATTACTTTGCGAGAGGGTATTCCGGAAGACGAAATTATTCAGTACACCAAAGAGTATAATCCGCAGATCGTCATCATGGGTACACGAGGAAAAGATCAAAAAGAAATGGATTTAATTGGAAGTGTTACGGCCGAAGTTCTTGACAGTGTCCGTTGTCCTGTTTTTGCCATACCGGAAAGTACAATGATTTTTTCTATGGATCAAATAAAAAACATTGCGTTTTTTATTGCTTTCGAACAAAAAGAACTGATAACATTAGATACGTTTATGCGTTTGATGAAACCTTTTTCATTTACCGTTAATTTTATTCATATCGCCAATAAACAGGACGAATGGGATGAAATAAAAATGGCGGGAATTAAAGATTATTTCATCAAGAACTATCCAGACAAAGAAGTCTCATACGAAATCATACAAAATGAAGAATTTTTAGGCAATATCGAAACAATTGTTCGCAATAAAAATATTGATATTTTGGTTTTGGCATCGCGTAAACGGAACCTTTTTGCAAGGCTCTTTAATCCAAGTATAGCGCATAAGATGCTATTTCATACGGATACCCCTTTATTGGCGATACCATCGTAAAAAATAAGATAAAAAAAGAGAGGCATTTTGATAAATACCTCTCTTTTTTTATTTATAAAAGTTTATTTCCAAGAAAAAGGATAAACAATAAGTATAAAAAATGTTTTTTCATTACCTTTGTGGCCGAATAATTTAATATAAAGAAAATGGCACTGACAGAAAATAGTGAAGATACGGAAAAGAAAAGTCTGAATTTCATAGAAGTTGCCGTAGATGCCGATTTAAAAGCCGGTAAAAACGGAGGACGGTTAAATACCCGATTTCCGCCGGAACCGAATGGTTATTTGCATATCGGACATGCAAAAGCTATTTGCATGGATTTCGGTATTGCTGAAAAATTCGGAGGAAAATGTAACCTTCGGTTTGACGATACCAATCCGGTAAAAGAAGATGTAGAATATGTAGATTCTATAAAAGAAGATATAAAGTGGTTGGGGTTCGATTGGGAAGATCGCCTTTACTATGCGTCGGATTATTTCCCCAAATTATGGGATTTAGCGATTCGTTTTATAAAAGAAGGAAAAGCCTATGTCGATGAACAGTCGGCAGAGGAGATAGCTCGCCAAAAAGGAACTCCTACACAGCCCGGTCTAGAAAGCCCTTTCAGAAATCGAAGCGTTGAAGAAAACCTCGATTTGTTTGAACGGATGAATAAAGGAGAATTTGAAGAAGGCAGTATGGTTTTACGTGCTAAAATAGATATGGCTTCTCCCAATATGCACATGAGAGACCCTATTATGTACCGAATCATAAAACATCCTCATCATAAAACGGGAACAACGTGGAACGCATATCCCATGTATGATTTCGCTCACGGTCAATCTGACTACTTTGAAGGAGTAACACATTCTATTTGTACTCTCGAATTTGAAGTTCATCGCCCTTTATACGACTGGTTTATTGATCAATTTGCAGGCGATGACTATCGTCCTCGACAAATGGAATTCAACCGTTTAAACCTTACTTATACAGTAATGAGTAAGCGAAAATTGTTACAGTTGGTACAAGAAAAATTAGTATCCGGATGGGATGATCCCCGTATGCCGACCATTTGCGGATTACGTCGTAGAGGATATACCCCGAAATCTATCAAGAACTTTATAGACAGAATAGGTTATACCAAATATGACGGATTAATAGATGTTTCTTTGTTAGAACATAGTATTCGCGAAGACCTCAATCAAACAGCAACCCGAGTATCAACAGTATTAGACCCTATTAAATTGATTATCACCAATTACGAAGAGGGTAAAGTAGAAATGTTGGATGCTGAAAATAATCCGGAAGATATTTCGGCAGGAACACATCAGATTCCATTCAGCAGGGAGCTATATATTGAACGAGAGGATTTTATGGAAAATCCCCCGAAGAAATATTTCAGATTATCCGTAGATAAAGAAGTCCGATTAAAAAATGCTTACATTGTAAAATGTACCGGATTTAAAAAAGACGACAACGGAAATATAACAGAAGTATATTGTGAATACGATCCCACAACAAAAAGCGGTATGGTTAATTCAGGGCGTAAAGTAAAAGGCACTCTACATTGGGTATCTGCCAACCATTGCGTTCCTGTTGAAGTTCGTTTATATGATCGTCTGTTTTGCGTAGAAAATCCATCGGAAGAAAAGGAAAAAGATTTCAGAGAGTTGCTAAATCCCGATTCTTTGAGAATCCTTACCGACTGCAAAGCAGAACCGTATGTAGCTACCGTTAGCAAACCGGGAGAACGTTTTCAATTTCAACGTACAGGTTATTTCTGTGTAGACCAGGACTCTACTAACGATAGAATTGTGTTTAACAGAGTGGTTTCTCTAAAAGACAGTTGGGGAAAAATAAAAAATAAATAATCGAATATATCAATTTAAAAGCCAGTCATGCCTTTATGACATGACTGGCTTTTTCCGTAAATTAATAACAAGAAAAAATGCCGATAAAAGAAGGTGCTGAATTATTTCGACGCTATGAAGATATGAAAAAATGCGGAAGACGTCCGTATTTCGATGTCGATGAATTTGAAGAAATAGCCTTTCATTACGAAATAAATGAAAATTACAAAGAAGCCCTCACTACTATACGAAATGGGCTTAAACAGCACCCGAATAATCTGGATTTATTAATAAAAGAAGCCAGATACCTACTTTACTTAGGGGAGATATACGAAGCGGAAAAAAAGCTAATGTCTATACCATATACAAACGATGAGATAATTATGATAAAGGCCGAATTGTGTTTCTGTAAAGGAGACGCAAACCGGGCTATTTATCTATTAAATAGTTTATTGAACTA
>JAFUKV010000149.1 GCA_017467745.1 Bacteroidaceae bacterium
CAACGGTATTGCAGGAACCTTCAAACCGGTTATCATCCGCACAAAAGATAATTGGAAAGGCGGAGCTGTTGGAGCGGATAGCCCTCAACGGACACATGCCCTCAATGACAAATTCAGATTGCCCGATTCCGTTTACGTAGGAGCTCCATATTTAATACAGCTAAAAAACGGAGCAACTTTACTTTCCGTACAATCGTCGGAAGGCAGAAAAGGTACAAACGAAAAATATGCGAATCTGCAAGTATATGTAGGTGATGAAAATGCTCTTAACTTTTCAAACCCTACCACTCCGTTTCCCTCACTTGCACCGCAAGCACACGCCTTATGGAACTCCCTATGCCAGATCAACGACTCTACTGTTATGACAATATCTTCATTAGGAGGATTAGAGCGAGAAAACGGTATCTGGACAGTTACCGGGAAAATAGTAACGTCTAAATAATCTGCCGCTAAGTTCATAATTCAATGGCAGATTTCTAATAATAGCATGAATTTCCGTACACGTTTTCCTCATTCTCAATCAACAATCACAAACAGTTTTTAATTTATCGTAATCCAAAGCCTAAAATATCACGATTAAGCATTATCTTTGCCGATGATATGAAAAGAGTATTATATGTAGTTATCATATTGGTTTGCAGCGCTGCATCTCTTTGGGGACAAACCAAAAAGAAAAAGCACTCGGCCGACCCTTACGCATGGCGCATTACCCAACCGCTGGGTAACCGCTATTTTGTACCTATGGATACATTGATGCTCAATTTCTACCAAACCGATTTAACATCAATGTTCTCGGTAGCAAACGGATTTACTGGCGTTTTAGGCGGAGCGGCATATTCGAAAATATTTTTCGACAGACCGCCTATGCACGAATTCATATTTGAACAGCCTTACCTTCACTGGATACCATTTCCCTCAACTTTCAATTTTTATAACACAAGAATACCATTCACACATGTTTCCTACATGACAGGGGGAGCAAAAGTCAACGCTACCGACCATCTGAATATCGTATTCTCTGGAAACGCAAACAAACGGTTAGCTATTGGCGCCGCATTCGATTTGATTTTCGCGCGCGGATACTATGACAACCAATCCACAAAAGATTTAAGTTACCAAATAAACGGCAGTTATATCGGCGACAAATATGAGCTACACGTTTTTTTAAACACCTACAACTTTGTCAATAAAGAAAACGGCGGTATACAAAACGACGATTATATATTGAAACCGGAAGAGATAGGCGGAAAAAACGGCGTAGATCCCCGCACAATACCTGTAAACCTAACCGATGCTCATAACCGTACACGCGGGAAAAACTATTTTGCTACGCAACGATACAATCTGGGATTTTATCGAGAAAAAGACCAAACCAATCCACAGGACACAACATCCCGAAAAGAGTTTGTACCCGTATCCAGTATTATACACACCATTGAATATCAAGCGAACCGGAGACGTTTTATCGCGACAAACCCGACTACACCCGCCGGAGAGGAGCCTTTTTGGCAACACAATTATTTTAATAACACCAATACCAACGACACTACATCATATTGGTCTATCAAAAATACGGTAGGCCTCTCTTTGCGTGAAGGGTTCAACCGTTATGCCAAAGCCGGATTAGCGGGATACCTGACTTATGAAGCCCGACAATTCAAAACAATGGGCGATACCACTAAAATATTCGATGAAGAAGAAAACAGATTAGCCACTCCCCAACAAAAATACAAAGAAAACCTTTTATGGGTGGGTGCGCAACTATCCAAGCAACAAGGTAAAATATTAACTTATACAGTCGACGGGAAAATAGGTCTAAGCGGACCTGCAACCGGAGCGGTAGATATTGAAGGGACAATCAATACCCGTATCCCTATAAAAAAAGATACTGTTCAAGTAAGAGCCTACGGCTTTTTCAAAAATACGGAGCCGGCTTTTTATTACAGACACTATTCATCCAATCATTTCTATTGGAACAATGATTTCGGGAAAGAAAGGCGTTTTCGCATCGGAGGAGAATTTTCCGTACCCCGATGGAGGACTTTAATCAACATTGGAGTTGAGAATCTTCAAAACTACGTTTATATGAACCAAAATGCCGTACCCGAACAAGAAGACGGCATGATACAAGTACTATCCGCCGAACTGAATCAAAATTTTAAATTCGGCATATTTAATCTTGACAACAAACTCGTCTATCAAAAAAGCAGCAAACCCAGCATCCTTCCCTTACCGGATTTCAGTTTGCACAGCAATATGTACTTGCTATTCCGCATTGCAAGAGTATTGCACGTACAATTTGGCGTCGATTGTCAGTACTTTACCAGTTATTACGGCGATGCGTACCAACCGGCAACATTGAGTTTCTATAACCAAGACAAAATAAAGATAGGCGATTATCCTTTGATGAACCTATACGCAAACATGAAATTGAAACAAACCCGATTCTTTGTCATGTTTACTCATGTAAACAAAGGGATGTTCGGCGGTAATAATTATTTTATATTGCCTCACTACCCTCTCAATCCCCGTTCTTTCCAAATGGGACTGTCAATAGATTTCTCCAACTAACAGAAACTCGGTTCCGGCAATGAATTACAACAAAAAACTCACTCTGTATCTGGCATTACTGAGCATCGTAATTTTTTGCATGTGTGTTATCCGCATCTCCCTATTAAAACGGGATGCACCCAGAGACCTCGCAGAAATCGAACAAGAAGGAACATTACGGATAGCAATAGATTACAATCAACAAAGTTATTACATACAAGGTGATTCTATTGTCGGATTCGAATACCGGTTGGCTCAGGCAATTGGAAAAGAAAGCGGTTTAAAAATAGAATTATATCCCGAAATCAATCTGCAAAAAAGTTTAGACGGATTAAATTCCCGACAATTCGACATCATAGCACGGCCGTTACCAATCACTACACAAAACAAACAACTTTATAGTTTTACCGACCCTATTTCGTTGAATAAGCAAGTATTGGTACAGCGCAAGGCTTCGCACAACAACGGAAAAGAACCGATACGCAACCAACTCGATTTAGCGCAAAAAAAACTGCACATTATACCGGACGCGTCAACCAAATTACGAATCGAAAATCTGTCTCATGAGATAGGCGATACCATATATACCGTAGAAGAAAATCTATACGGATACGAACAACTCATCATTTTAGTAGCGAAAGGAGAAATAGATTTCGCCGTATGTAATGAAGATATAGCCCGAAACATGAATAAGTCGTATCCGGAAATAGACATTAAAACAGACATTAGTTTTACTCAATTCCAATCTTGGGCGGTACGAAAAGAATCGGTAACATTACTCGACAGCTTAAATATTTGGCTGCAACGCATACAAAATGCGTCCGATTTTAAGCAAATATTAAAATCGGACAGAACTTCCAAATAACAAAATTGCGCTTACATTCTGTATTCTATATTTTTCGGCATTCACTTTCTCCATAAAAAACAAATAATACGTATATTTGTACAGATTGTATTATTAATTTAAATGAGTCGGATTATCGAACATCCGGGTACGGTTCTCTATATTCGGAATGGAGTAGCCCGGATAAAAATAACACAATACTCCGCATGTAGCGGTTGTCATGCTCGCTCAGTTTGCATATTATCCGATTGCAGCGAAAAGACGATAGACATTCCTTATACGGCATCCGCTTTACAAGCCGGAGATTCCGTTACAATTACAGGATCTGAACAAATCGGGAACAAAGCTGTACGGCTGGCTTTTTTGTATCCGTCTGTAATCGTATTCATCGCATTATTCGCAGTATTTTATTATACAGAAAATGAGCTTGCCGCCGGCATAACGGCATTGGCTGCATTGATTCCGTATTACATAACACTCTATTTTTTCAGAAATATATTAAAAAAACGGTTGGTTTTCTCTATAAAACAGCCGGAATAAAAATAACAGCAGACTTTTAATAAAACATTCATGCTTATTACCGGAAATTTACTCGTCATCGCGATTATCTCATTAGGAACAATCGGACTTATCAGCGCAGTTATTTTATATTTGGTATCGCAACGTTTTAAAGTTTACGAAGACCCGCGTATCGCAACGATAGAAGAGATGCTTCCCCAAGCCAATTGCGGAGGATGCGGACAACCGGGATGTCATGGATTTGCCGAAACATGCGTCAAGTCGCCTTCGCTGTCCGGATTATCTTGCCCGGTAGGCGGAGCCGAGTTAATGAAAAGTATAGCTTCTGTTTTAGGAAAAGACGCCGAAAGCTCCGTACCCCGAATAGCGGTGGTAAAATGCAACGGAAATTGTGAAAACAGACCCAAAACATCGCAATACGATGGAGCCGCCAACTGCCATATAGAAGCCTCTTTATACAAAGGAGACACGGACTGCGCTTTCGGTTGTCTCGGCAACGGCGACTGTGTAAACGCCTGCCTATTCGATGCAATACGAATGGATAACACTACGGGGCTGCCTGTTGTAGACGAAGAAAAATGCACGGCATGCGGAGCTTGCGTTAAAGCCTGTCCGCGCAACGTTATAGAACTACGAAAAAAGGGACCTAAATCTCGTCGTATATACGTAGAATGCGTCAACAAAGACAAAGGTGCTATTGCCCGAAAGGCCTGTAAATCGGCCTGTATAAGCTGCTCGAAATGCGCAAAAACATGTCCGTTCGGCGCTATCGAGGTTCTTAATAATTTAGCCTATATAGACGATAACAAATGTCGTCTGTGCCGGAAATGCACGGATGTCTGCCCCACCTCAGCCATTCGGGCAGTCAATTTCCCCCCGAACAAAGAAAACGCCGTACCCTCAAACAACGCAACAGAAAACACGAAATAAAAAGGAAATGATTGATATATGCTAAAAACATTCCGTATCGGAGGTATCCACCCTCCTGAAAATAAACTGACGGCCGACCGGCCTATCGAGCAGTCTCCCCTACCGAAACAAGCCGTTATCTTGTTGTCGCAACATATCGGTACTCCGGCACAACCTGTCGTGGCCAAAGGAGACCGTGTAAAAGTAGGCACGCTTATTGCAAAAGCATCCGGATTTGTTTCGGCCAATATACACTCGTCCGTTTCCGGCATCGTTGCCAAAATAGAAAACGCAACAGACATTTCCGGATACAGCCGACCGGCTATTTTCATTGACGTAGAAGGCGATGAATGGGAAGAAAATATTATCCGAGACAATTCGGTATATAGCGATTTCGATTTTACATCGCAAGAAATTATTGAAAAAATCAGCGAAGCCGGAATTGTCGGATTGGGCGGAGCAACATTTCCCACACAAGTAAAACTATCTATTCCTCCGGGTAAAAAAGCGGAATTGCTTATTATAAACGGCGTAGAATGCGAACCGTATTTGACATCAGACCATCGGCTGATGCTTGAAAAAAGCAAAGAAATCATTGTAGGTATCCGGCTGCTGATGAAAGCTATCGGAGTAAACAAAGCGATTGTCGGAATTGAAAACAACAAACCGGACGCTATACGGCGGCTGCAATCTGTGGCATCCGAAAACCCGGATATAGAAATCTGCCCGTTAAAAATAAAATACCCGCAAGGAGGTGAAAAACAATTGATTGACGCCATTATGCGCCGACAAGTTGCAAGCGGAGCGTTGCCTATATCAACAGGCGCGGTAGTACAGAACATAGGGACAGCCTTTGCCGTATATGAGTCTGTTCAGAAAAACAAGCCCCTAATAGAA
>JAFUKV010000150.1 GCA_017467745.1 Bacteroidaceae bacterium
GGATGTGTTTGTTTGTACTTGCATTTCCAAATCGAGTTCCTTGCAACGTTCTTCGGTAATAGGCGCGCATAATACGCCTCGTCCGTTGGTCATCATGAAATTTACTTTTTCCGGCGTGATTTTTTCAGCCGCGATGATAAAGTCTCCTTCGTTTTCCCGATCTTCATCATCTACTACAATGATAAATTTTCCTTCGCGAAAATCAACGATGGCTTCTTCGATAGAGTTTAATTTAATATCGCTCATAGCTTTCTTGTTTTCAGACCGCCTGTGCTTAGCGGCAAGGATTTATATTTTATTTTTCGTTTTCTAATATATGGCTCAATTCATTGTTACGTGCTATAATCTGTTGCAAACGAGCATGTAGTTTTTTTAATCGCCAACGGCCTATCATGTATATCGGAATGGATAAAGGCAATAGCGCCATAAAAATGACAGACTCTTTTCGTTTTTCGACAGGACGATAGAAAAAGTCCGCGCTCAGTACCGGATATTCCGATAATTTCATCACCGCATATTTATCGCGCGAGTTAGATACATATTCAATCATCTGTTCTAACATTTCGATAATTTTGTTCAGAGCTGCTATATCGAATCCGTGTAACCAGTATGCCAAAAAGCCTTTATTGTTTTTCTGAGACATTTGTTCTGACAATTCAGCGCAACAAACCGTTAATCTGTCTATCATCGTTAGAGCTTCGGAGTTGTTTACTTCGTTAATAATTACCTCTTTTAGCGTGATTTCTCGTTTTTGTTGACGTCCGAACAGTTTTTTCATCAAATTGGCGTAAGCATCGGCCTTGAATACATCTGAGTCATTTACCGCTTTGTATGTCAGAAATATCCCTATCGGCAATAAAGCGAACGAACTGAGCCAAACGCCGCTCCAAGAAGACCACACACCGTCTCTTGACATTTTATATCCGGAGTTATCTATAATATAATAAATAATATAAAAGACGATAGATACCACAACCGGCATTCCTAAACCGCCCTTGCGTATGATAGCTCCCAAAGGCGCGCCGATGAAAAAGAAAACAAGGCATGCGAATGAAAGCGTAAATTTACGGTGCATTTCAACAATGTGGCGACGGATGTTTTTTTTCTGGTCTTTGACACCGTAACTTTTCGCTTCAAATTCTTCTTTTTGTTTGGTTGCCCGAGCAATAGCTCGTTCTACCATAGACTGCTTTTTCTGGCTGTTCAGCGTGTTAAATAGGCTGTCTATGTTTATCGGTCGCATACGTTCTACGGCCAAAGTATCGTATTTTTCGGTAGCGCCTCCCGATGCGTTAAAAATGTAGAAATAGTCGGTTTTTTGCAAAGTTTTACCATATTGGGTTCCCAGACTGTCTAATTGTATAGTTAACGAGTCGGCCGACTGTTTAAGCTCTTTTATGTTTTTTCCGGAATAGTGATCTTGTAAAATCGATTCGTCCATTCGGTTAAAATTAGCGTCGAACTCTCTGAGCATCTCTTTCTGCGAAAATGTTTCGCGCCGATAACCGCCAGTATTTTGACGGGTGTTGCTGCTCTCCTCATTCTGAAACGTCTCTCCGTTGTAAAGCGTCAGGAATAAATATTTCTTATCGTCGGTAAATTTCAACTTTCCGGAGTCAGCTACAATTACCGCTACGTTGTTGAAACCTTTCGAGTTGTCATAAATCATCAAGTTGTACATCATGCCGGTTTTACGGTTCTTTTTTTGAACAAACAGGTTGTAACCGCTTATCTCATCGTAAAAAGTCCCTTCCGGAATATCCAGTTCCGGCGATTTTTGATGTAACGATATCATCATGATATTCATCTTTACCTTAGCGATAGGCATAATGTTGTTCTGAAAGAAAAAGGCCGCTACCGTAACGAATAGTACGAAAATAATCAGAGGCTTCATAATCTGAAACAGCGATACGCCTGCCGCTTTCATCGAAAGCAGTTCCAAACGTTCGCCCAAGTTTCCGAAAGCGATAAGCGAGGCCAGCAACAAAGCCAAAGGTAAGGCGGTAGGCACTAACGTAAGCGCCACATAGAAAAAAAGCTCGGCTAATACGGCAATGTCCAAACCCTTGCCTACCATATCATCGGCATACAGCCATATAAACTGCATCAAAACGATAAACAGCGAGACGAAAAACGTCATCAAAAAAACCGGCAGAAAGGTTTGTAATATAAATAGGTTTAACCGTTTGATATGAAACATCTTCTTCTTTAATATTAAGACGCAAAAATACACCAAAAAAACGACATTACATATTTTCGGCCTCCGCTAATTAGAAATAATCTCTCTATGTTTATACAAATTTAGAATATTAAAACAGGGATTTGTCTTTATTATTTGCGTGCAATCTGTACGGATATAAATAAATACATAAATAATTGAGTATGTTGATATATGATGAATATTTTTTCTTGTATTTATTGAAGTATATATTTTTTTGTCTACATTTGTAATGTGTCTGAATCTAAATATTTTGTATTATAAAAAAAGAATTAAAAAAGGTTTCCTTGTTCGACGCCGAAGGTTTTGCCAAAATGAATTTGACGGATGAACAACGGGCGATGTTGGTCTCTGATTATGTAGAAGGACTTTGCTATTTTTATTGTTTGGAATATCTTAGCGGTACGGTATATGGCGTAAGCGATATGAGTGTCGGCTCTTATGTAATGTCGTATTGGTTGGATTATAATGAGTCTCCTATTTTGGGCGTGTCGAATATGGAGCGTATGCAAGATTTTACAGGAAGAAATTTTGATACCGCAACTGTAGATATAAGTAATATGAGTGAATTTCTGGTTTTGAGTAATCGGATTCTGGCGGGGATAAGGGTTCCGGATTTGGAGCATGGAGGCGTATCGGATCATGCCGTAGTGATTGTCGGTTACGATAGCGCTAAAAACGAATATCGTTATTACGATCCTGCTTATGGGCAGGAATTTACAAAGCCCGCTAATGATTTTACATTTGCATTGGGTGTAACCGGAGTTTAATAATTAAATAAAACAAATGTAATTATGAAGTCTTTTTATCGAATTATGCCGGTAAGAGGTATATTTTCTATGCTGATGTTGTTGGCTTCCGTATTTTCGGTTTATTCTCAGCAATCATATACCCGGAAAAGTTTGGAGAAATATATAGAGGAGGATAGGAGACCCTTTATTGATGAGGCGCTCTCTTTGATAAGTGAACTGCATGGCTGTGAATTGGCGTGTCCTCAGGGGTGGACGAAAGAAATTTTTACGATAGGTTTCGATCGGAACTATGAGAATATTTTGTTGCCGGCAAGCTATCGTTTTGTGTCTCCGCAAAGGGATGTAGTAGTAACATACTCTATTTACGGAGCGAAAGAGGATTCTGTTAAAAGCGGCAGATCTCTGGGAGACTGGGTGGATGTATCGTATGGACGACAACCGATACAGTACCCGCAAGAGTATGCCAAGAAGTTCGGAGCCGATTATGGCGGGCAATATCCGAAAGCCCGGAAGTATTTTTGTCCGTCATTACCAATACATGATGTGAGAAATACAGATGAATTTTCGCAATGTGAAACCGTATGGTTTTATAAATACGGTGGTATGATGGAATTAGATTTCTTTTATAAGCCCGGAACGGACATCGACAAATATATAAAAGAAACGGCGGACATGTTGCATTTTAAAGAGGGTTTTACTCCGCCGCCGCCTCGACAAATAGGTGAGAGTTCTAACAAAAGCGGCGGAAAAATTACGTTCCAGAAACAGGAATAAATCGGATAATATGTCGTCCGGATTTTTGTCGGAGGCGTTATTAAAAAAATGAACATTGAATTTCGGGTAACTCGATTTGTCAAAAAAAACTTCGAGACTAAGTTAAACGTCAAATTATTACTTAATGCGAAATAAACTTGCTTTAACAGATATAACCTTTATAATACCGGTACGTATAGATACTTTGCGAGTTTTTGGTTGAAGTTTAAAGAATGTCGATTCTGCGTTTCATGAAAATGCGTTTTATGAGAGAGTAAAAGCTCGTTATGGGATACATAATTCATGCGGATAAATGATATTTTTTCGTACTTTTGCTTTTCGGTAAATTTTATATTTACTGAAATCTTATTTCTGAGATAGAAGTTATTATGGAATGTATAAATAAATATATCATATCTGGATGAGAAATTTTTTGCGGGCATTCCGCTATTTGTTTACCGTTCATGTGGCGGGATTGTTACTGTTATCGGTTATCCGGTTGGTTTTATTTATAAAGGGATATTCCGACATGTCGGGAGAGGGAGATCCGGAGGCCGAACCCGTTACCGCATTTATTCGGGGAGTGTGGTTCGATAATGTGGTAGCTTGTTATGTTTTGTTGGTTCCGTTGTTGGCCGTGTTTGTAGCATCGTTGTTTAATTATGGCAACCGTAACTTTTTTAGAGCGGTAAACGGTTGGTTTATATTTTTCTATACTTTATTGTTCCTGATAGGTACGGCGGATGTTCCCTATTTCGGATATTTTTTCAAGCATCTGAACGCTTCTATTTTTAATTGGATGTCGTACGGAGGAACTACAATGAGTATGATGTTTTCAGAAACCTCTTACTATTCGTTTATTCTGTTATTTTTCGTATTGACGTTTTTGTTCGCGTTTATTGTCGTTAAGGCGTCAAAAAAGGCTATTTATGATAAAAATTGCGTTCCGAGCATAAGGCAGCGGAGCGGAATATTTATCGTATCGGGTGTGTTGATAGCCTTGTGTCTTTTCGGCATCAGAGGCAGAATGGGTTATAATCCGATAAAAGTGAGCGCTGCGTATTATTGCAGCAATCCGTTTTTGAATCAGTTAGGTATTAATCCTGCGTTTAATTTGTTACGCAGCACGTTGGAGGCTTCTAAAAAAGAAAATCAATACATTCGTTTTTGGGACGAAGATAAAGCGTTGGCGTATGCGAAAAAGACGTTGAACGTTTGTAATGACGATTATAAAGAGGAGGGTTTTATCCGAAACGTAGAAGCCCGAGATACAGTTATGCGCCCGAATATAGTGCTGGTTTTTATGGAATCGATGTCGGCCGATTTTATGTTCCGTTACGGCAATACCGAGAATCTGACGCCGTTTTTAGACAGCCTTGCCGGGCAGTCGATTTGTTTCGACAGCATATTTTCGGCCGGAATCCATACCAATCACGGAGTTTATGCTACACTCTATTCTTTCCCGGCCATTATGAAGCGGAATGCCATGAAAGGAGCTGTTATTCAAAATTATGCCGGATTGCCTACCGTCTTGCAGAAAGAGGGGTATCGTACAATGTATTTCATGACGCACGAGTCGCAATATGATAATATGAACGGGTTTTTCAGGACAAACGGGTATGATGAAATCTATGCGCAAGAGAATTATCCGGCGGATAAGGTTGTGAATAGTTTCGGTGTGCAAGATGATTATTTATTTGAATACGCTTTGCCTGTTTTGGCTCGGACTTATGAAGAGAACATTCCTTTTTTTGCGACGTTGATGACGGTTAGCAATCACCCGCCTTACGTGATACCTCCTTATTTTTCGCCTCGCAGCGCAGATACCGAGAAACAGATTGTAGAGTATGCCGACTGGTCGCTGCGAAAGTTTATGTATGAAGCCTCTCTGCAAAGTTGGTTTAATAATACCATATTTGTGTTTTTGGCAGATCATGGCAAGTTAGTGGGCGGTGTAAATTCTGAAATGCCGTTGTCGTATAATCATATTCCGTTGATGATTTATTCGCCTTTGTTCGCCTCGCCTCGTTCGGTAAAGGCATTGGGCGGACAGATAGACGTTGCGCCTACGTTGCTTGGAATGATGGGCGTGGAATATACCAATCGGGGTATGGGCGTAAATTTATTTGAAGAGGAAAGACCTTGTATGTTTTTTACTGCTGACGATGCGATTGGGTGTATAGATAAGTCGCACTTTTATATATATCGACCCGCAGAAAATCAGGAATGGCTGTATGCAATTCGTGGAGAAAGGTTGACGGATGAAACGGCTTTGAATCCGGATGCGTTGCTTCGGTTGAAAGAGTATGCGCTGTCTATGTTGCAGTCGGCCGAATATTTGGTAAGCCGTAATTTGACATCCGATAAACAATAATCATGTTTTGTGAAAATTTCATTCAAAAAAAACGTCAGGATAACGAACTGTTCCGCGAAGGCCGTCGATAGCATGAGGATTTAACTCTATAATCATACAAAATTCATGAGGAACATCAAAAGGAAATTCAATGCCGAAATCAATGGCTTTGCGATAACCGAATCGAGGATAATAATCCTTATGGCCAAGTAAGACAGCCGTTCCGTATCCAAGTAAAGCTGCTCTTCTATGAGCCTCTTTGAGCAACATTTCGCCTATCCCTTGTTTCTGAAATTCGGGTAGAACAGCAAGAGGAGCAACACCTAACGATGTTACAGCACTGTTTTCTGATACGATTTCCACTTTTGTAAGCAATATATATCCAACTATTTTGTTTTTGTCTGTTTCCGCCACCAATGACAACTGTGGAATAAAAGTATCTGACTTATGAAGCCGTTCAACTAAAAATTGCTCTTGATGGTCGCTTTCTTGTACATCGGCAAATGCGCTCTCAATTAAATTGTAAATTATGGGATAATCTCCGTTTTGTTCCTGTCTAATCTTGATAGTCATAATCAAATCTATTGAATGCTTACGAAGATAATGTGTTAGATTTGATAAAAGATATAACCGGCGATAAATATTTATAGTCTAACAGTGTCGTTAGATTATAAAAAAAATTGAAGGAGTATCGCCTCAGATTGTTGAAATCTGCATAGTTTTAGTTCGTTATCTTCGTTTTCTATCTTGTAAAATTTTGTCTATCAATCTGTTAAATCAAAAATAAAGAAGATGTGAAATAATAAAAAATTGTTTTTGTAATAAGTTCAATTAAAAATAGTATCTTTGTCGCGCTTTGTTCCGAATCGTCGTTCGGCGGTAAGGATTAAATGGGAATCAGGTGCGAATCCTGAACAGTCCCGCTGCTGTAAGCCTCGAAAAACGTTAGGGCACTACTTTTGCCACTGTCTGTAAGATGGGAAGGCGCTCTGAACGGAGGTAAGTCAGAAGACCTGCAAAGTGTATTTTTTTCAATAGCTTTCGAGGATAGAGCTTGAGAATATGACGTAAACCGCAAGTCGTTTACCTATTGATCTTGTTTACACTCGCGAAGCGTTTGACTAAGTAGAATTCGTCAAATAGTTTTGTATGTTTTATTTTAGTTCCGTTACAAAGAAAGGCTTGATATTGTCTTTTCTGTTATGTGCTGTTTTGACCGGTTTATTTGCGCAAGAAAAGCGCGATTCGGTTAAAGTGCATCAATTGCAGGAGGTGGGCATCTACGGTGAGGCCAAACCGTCGTCTGTCCGTTCGGCCGCTCCGTTGCAAGCGATGGATAAGAAGGAGATGGAACGTATCGGCCTACAAGAAGTGTCTGAGGCGGTAAAGCGTTTTTCAGGAGTATCTGTAAAAGATTACGGCGGTATAGGCGGATTGAAAACCGTATCTATTCGCAGTATGGGGGCGCAGCATACAGCCGTCAGTTACGATGGCGTAGTGCTGAGCGATTGCCAGTCGGGACAAGTAGATATAGGACGTTTTTCGTTAGATAATGTTTCAATGCTTACTTTAAGCATAGGGCAGGCCGACGATATTTTTCAAACAGCCCGTATGGCGGCATCGGCGGGAGCGTTAAGCATAAAAACCTCCGCACCGCGATTTTTCGATAAAAACTATCAGGCGCAAGTACAGTTGAAGGGGGGATCTTTCGGGTTGATTAATCCGTCGTTGATGTATGCGCATAAGTTGTCAAATAGGTTTTCGGCATCCGTAACGGCCGATTGGATGCGTGCCGATGGAAACTATCCTTTCAGACTCATTAACGGCGATCAGGAATACAAAGGCAAACGTACCAATACGGATATACAATCATTGCGTACGGAATTGAATCTGCACTCAGATTTACGTCGTTACGGAACATTGAATTTTAAAGCCTATTATTTCGATTCGGAACGAGGATTGCCGGGCTCAGTTATTCTCTACAATGATTATTCGAAAGAGCGTCTTTTCGATAAAACATTTTTTACGCAAGCGTTTTATGAAAACCGTTTTTCCGACCGATGGTCGTTACGGGCGAACTTGAAATATAACAGAGCATATAACCGGTATATCGATATTAATAATAAATACGAAAGCGGGCGGCAGGTCGATCGTTATACGCAACAAGAGTATTACGGTTCGGCAACCGTCTTGTACCAGCCGTTACAAGGACTCTCTTTCTCATTGGCCGAAGATCTTTCGTTTAATAAATTAGATAATAATTTTGCCGATTGTCCGTATCCCGAACGTATTACTTCTCTTACGGCTTTATCGGGACAGTATCGTTATAAACATTTCTCGGTTACCGCAAGTGCGTTAGGCACGTATATTTCGGAAGAAGTAAAGTCTGGTGATAGACCGGCCGATCGAAAACGTTTGTCTCCGGCTGTCAGCTTGTCGTACCAACCGTGGATGTCGCAAAATTTCAGAATTCGAGCGTCTTATAAAGATATATTCCGTATCCCTACGTTCAACGATTTATATTATCCGCGTATGGGAAATACCAATCTGCGTCCTGAAAACGCTAAACAGTATAATGCCGGGCTTACATGGATGGGGTCTCCGTTCAGCAGTTCGTTTGTCAGAACTACTGTCGATGCCTATTACAATAAAATAGACGATAAAATAGTGGCTTTGCCTACGTTGTTTCTGTGGCACATGATGAATATGGGCGAAGTGGAGATAGCGGGTGTGGATGCTACGCTTTCGGCGGAATTTCCTTTAACGGACGATATAAAAATGACGTTTGCCGGCAGCTATACGTATCAAGATGCGATTGATGTAACGGACGAAACGGCAAAAAATTACAAACATCAAATTCCCTATACGCCGAAACACTCCGGAAGTGCATCCGTTTCGACGGAGAATACTTGGGTTAATGTAACATATAGCCTCATGGCCTCTTCCGAGCGTTATATGCTGCCGCAAAATATTGGCGATAATCGCATAAAAGGGTATGTAGAACATACGTTATCTGCAAATCGGACATTTCCGATAGGCCGGTGCAAACTGCGTTTGCAGGCGGAATTGATAAACTTGACCGATAAAACGTACGAGGTAATCAAATGGTATCCCATGCCCGGACGTTCGTATAGATTGTTAGCGAGAATAAATTTCTAATTTAAATTTTACAGATATGAAACTTAAACAATTTTTATTTGCAACCGTAATGGGCACTACTTTTACGCTTGGTTTTACGTCGTGCGACGATGACGATGATGACGGTGCTTTGGCTCCGGCAGCAACACCTACCATCGTAGCTGTGACCTCCAACATTACTGAAAATATGGCAATCGGCGATCAGCTCGTTCTTTCTGTTGAGGCGTCAACCGCAGACGACGGTACGTTGACTTATACATGGCAAGAGTCTACCGATAACGGCGGTAGTTGGAAAAATATACCCCAAGCCATTTCGATGGAATATTCCAAGATATTAACAGCTGAAGATTTGCAAGGAAAGATGTTCCGTTGCTGCATTTGGAATGTGAAAAACGGATTTTCGGCTTCATCCGTTACAACTGAGCCGTTTTTGTTGGCGGTAGATGAATATACCACAGGAGTATATGTTCTGAATAGCGGTAAATATAGCAATAATAATTCGACACTATCTTTTTACGATGTAAATACAGGAAAAGTTACTCCGAATTATTTTAAATCTAAGAATGGACGTCAATTAGGTGATACAGGACAAGATATGATTGTTTACGGTTCAAAAACATACATTGCCGTATATGCGTCCAACGTGATTGAAGTAATAGATAAAAACGGCGTATCGTTAGCTTCTATTCAACCGAAAAACACTGCGGGTCAACCTCAGTCTCCTCGCTATTTCACCAAAGCGGAAGGAAGTGTGTATGTAACGCTGTACGACGGTCATGTAGCGAAAATAGATACCGCATCGTTGACTATTACCGGTCAGGTTGCCGTTGGTCGTAATCCTGAGCAGATAGCTGTTTCTAACAATAAATTGTTCGTAGCGAATTCTGGTGGTATGGATTATCCCAATTGCGATAAAACGGTTTCTGTAATAGATATTCCTACTTTCTCCGTATTGGAGACGATTGAAGTTGTGCTTAACCCTACTGAGATTACTACCGATGCGCAAGGAGATGTTTATGTAATCTCTATGGGTGATTATGGCGCTATTCCTAATACGATGCAACGTATTGATCCGGTTACTTATGCCGTAACAACAGTAGGTAATGCGACGAAAATGGTTGCTGCCGGAGATAAAATTTATACATATTATTCGCAATATGATGCCGATTGGAACCAAATAATAACATTCCAAGTGTTTGATGCCGTAACGGAAACTATGGGTACAAATAGTTTTATTACGGACGGAACAGTTGTTGATAAGCCTTATTGTTTAAGTGTCGACCCGCTTACCGGAGATATTTATGTCGGAACATCCGATTACACAAATAATGGAGATATGTATGTATTTTCGGCTGCTGGAAAATTGAAAAATCGTTTTGAAGTGGGCTTGAACCCGATGGGTGCGTATTTCTTGACGAATAAATAGAGATATTCCTTAATTTCTATATATCATTCTGCCTAAGTGATGAACAAGAGCGGCGATGGTACAGGTTTTATGAAGAGAGAAAAGCCTGTACCGTCAAAGTTCTTTTTTCTGTTTCAAAGAATCTCTATTTTTGCATGAATATGAGTAGTCGAAAAGAATTACATCCCATTATGTTTACCGGTACGGGAAGCGATGTCGGGAAAAGCGTTATAGCAGCAGCTTTCTGTCGGATTTTTTTACAGGACGGATATGCGCCGGCTCCGTTTAAAGCGCAGAATATGGCGTTGAATTCGTATGCCACGCCGGACGGATTGGAGATAGGCAGAGCACAGGCTATGCAAGCCGAAGCTGCTCGTGCGGTGTGCCATACTGATATGAATCCGTTATTGTTGAAACCTTGTACCGATAAAATGGCGCAAGTAGTTTTGAACGGGAAAGTCTGGGGTAATAGAGATGCGTATGATTATTTCAAGATAGAAGGCCGTGAGGTTTTGCGTCGTGAGGTACATCGGGCATTCGATAGGTTATCGGCACGGTATAATCCGGTTGTAATGGAAGGAGCGGGCAGTATTTCCGAAATAAATTTGCGGGAAACAGATTTGGTAAATATGCCTATGGCGCTTTATGCAGGCGCAGATGTGGTATTGGTTGCCGATATTGATCGGGGAGGTGTGTTCGCTTCGGTATATGGTTCGGTTATGCTGTTGAATGAGGAAGAACGGAAACACCTGAAAGGTATTATTATTAATAAGTTTCGTGGGGATATACGGCTGTTCGAAAGCGGAATAAAAATGCTTGAAGATTTATGCGGTATTCCGGTTTTGGGCGTAATACCTTATTTTCAGCATATTTGTTTAGATCAGGAAGATTCTTTGGCTTTGACTGAAAAAAATAGAAATGCTTCGGCGGGGAAAGTGAATGTTGCAGTTGTTCTATTGCGGCATTTATCGAACTTTACAGATTTCAACGTATTGGAACAGGATGAGAGAGTACATTTGTATTATGCGCAACATCCTGACGATTTGTCTTCTGCCGATATTGTTATTGTGCCGGGAACGAAAAGCACCTTGTCCGATTTGCTGGAATTACGCCGTTCAGGAGTTGCGCAAGCTATTGTTTCGGCAGCTCGGAACGGTAAAACCGTATTGGGAATCTGCGGGGGGTATCAAATTATGGGAGAAGAGGTTTTCGACCCGGATAGGGTAGAGAGCGATATACCCCGTTTACCCGGTTTGGGCTTGCTTCCTGTCAGTACAACCCTTTGTGGAGAAAAAATTACCCGTCAAACCCGTTTTACGTTTACAGGAAACGGCACGTCCTGTTCGGGGTACGAAATACACATGGGAGATACCCGTTTCCTTTCGGAAGAGGTTGCTCCATTGAATCGTTGTGAAGACGGACGAATGGATGGGTGTTTTAAATCGGAGCGGTGTATGGGTACGTACATGCACGGAATATTGGATAACGATGGATTCTTGGATTATCTGCTCGCTCCGTATTTAAACGGATCGGAGCGTCGGGCTTTCGATTATGCGGCTTTTAAAGAGCGGCAGTACGATAAACTTGCCGACCATGTGCGGCAGCATGTAGACATGGATAAAATATATGAATTTTTAAAACAGGACGAATAACGATGTTACACGGGCATGGCGATGATATATACCGTTATGGGCGGAAAATAGAGTATAATTTCAGCAGTAATGTGTATCCTGCGGCGGATGTATCGGAGTTACTCCGTTATTTGTCCGAGTGCCGGGATGCGCTTGTCTCGTATCCTGACCCTGCGGCGGAAAATTTATCCGAAAAAATAGCGGGTATAAATGGCATATCTTCGTCTTCTGTGTGCGTAACGAATGGTGCGACAGAAGCAATATATCTGATTGCATCGGCGTGGAGAGGCGATCGTTCTGCGGTAATCGTTCCGACGTTTACCGAGTATGCGGACAGTTGCCGTATGCACGCTCATCGTGTAACAGAGTATTCGGCGGAGGATTTTGCGGAAAACCGGTTGGCGGCGGACGAAGATATTGTCTGGCTTTGTAATCCGAACAACCCGGATGGAAGAGTGTGGGAAAAAGAAACGTTGAAAAGCATGATATGTGAGCGCCCGGAACGATTATTCGTTATAGACCAGTCTTATGAAGATTTTACGGATAGATTGCTATTCAATGCCGAAGAAACTGTATCGTTCCCGAATTTGATAACGCTTCATTCAATGACGAAAAAATACCGCATTGCCGGGTTGAGGTTAGGATGTGCCATAGCAAGCCCGAGTTTGATAGACAGAATATCCAGTATGCGTATGCCATGGTCTGTAAACGGTATGGCTATTGCCGCAGGAGAATATTTGGTGAATCGTGCAGATAAAAGTTTTAATATCAACGCCTATTTGCAGGACGCCGAACGATTGCGTCGACTGTTGAATGAGATAGAGGGGATAACGGTAATACCCTCGCATACGCATTTTTTCTTGGTTCGGTTAGAGCGAGGAACATCTTCTGAAATGAAAACGTTTTTGGCTGAAAACTTCGGACTGCTGATTCGAGACGCATCCAACTTTTCCGGTCTGGATGACAGGTATGTGCGAATATCTGCACAGCAACCCGCAGCGAACGATTTATTGGTAAATTCAGTACGACAATGGATGGAGTATATTATGTGATAATTCCATTATTGGCGGGTTGGTTGTTAGACCGTTGGTTAGGAGATCCCGCTTGGCTTCCTCATCCTATAGTAGCGTTTGGCCGTGTTATTTCTTTCGGAGAAAGGCGGTTGAATAAATCATCTTCGCGAGCTTTGAAAGGTGCGGTCTGGGCGTTGTTTTGCATGGTAGGCGTGTATCTTTTTTTCTATTTACTGTTATACCTTTCGGCGGCCGTTTCGGTATATTTCGAGATGTTGGTATCTGCCGTGTGCGTGTTTTATGGTCTGGCGGGGAAAACGCTTGAAAAAGAAGTGTCGGCCGTATTTAGAGCCGTAAGCGATAATGTAGCGTCTGGCCGTCGACAGGTTGCGCGTATTGTCGGGCGCGATACATCCCGTTTGTCTGCCCGTCAGGTGAAAGCGGCAGCGTTGGAAACTTTGTCGGAGAATTTGAGCGACGGCGTAATAGCTCCGTTGTTCTGGTACGCGTTATTGGGAGCACCCGGCATGATGACGTATAAAATGGTCAATACGCTCGATTCCATGATTGGATATAAAAATGAGCGTTTTCGGAATTTCGGGTGTTTTGCGGCGCATTTGGATGATGTGGCCAATTATATTCCCGCTCGATTGACGGCATTGTTGATGTTGATGGTTTCCGGTTGTCTTTTATTGTGGAAGTCCGTGTTGAGATACGGAAAACGGCACGCCAGCCCCAATTCCGGTTATCCGGAGGCTGCGTTGGCGGTTATTCTCGATTGCCGTTTCGGAGGAGCCAATTATTATTTTGGCGAGTTGGTCGATAAACCGTATATCGGTACTACCGACCGAGATTTTACAACAGAAGATGCACATCGGGCTATCGAAATAAATCGACGTTCGGAGTTGTGCATGATAATATGTATAATAATTGTAGTTTTTGTAGTTAACGTATGAAGCATATTGTTTGGTCTATTTTATGTTCGGTGTTATTTACCGGATGTCATTTTTCGGGTAAACGTGCGGATGTGACAGAAGAGGAGACTTCTCCTTTTGTAATACGGCATGCGAAAGGTTTTCAGGTAAATCGTACCGAAGATTATACGAAAATATCGATTCGGAATCCTTGGGATACCCTGAAAGTGTTGCACGATTATGTGTTGGTCGAAAAATCGAAACCGTTACCCGCAAATCTGCCTGAGGGGACGGTTGTCAAAATACCGATTGAGCGGGTAGCGGTATATACCTCCGTTCATTGCGGGTTATTGGCGGAATTAGGGATAAGAAAACAGATTGTAGGGGTTTGCGAACCGCAATATATTGATTTGGATTTTATAAAAAAAGGATTGTCTGGCGGTTCTATTTCCGATTTGGGTATGGCTTCTAACCCGAATGTAGAGCGAATTATTGAGATTGCACCCGAAGCGATTCTTACCTCACCGTTTGAAAACAGCGGATATGGACAGGTTGAAAAGACGGGTATTCCGTTGATAGAATGTGCCGACTATATGGAGTCTACCCCCTTAGGTCGAGCCGAATGGATACGTTTGCACGGGTTGTTTTATGGAAAAGAGGCTTACGCCGATTCGCTTTTCTGCGAGATAGAAAAATCGTATAATGCCGTAAAGAAATTGGCATCCGAAGTAACGGACAAACCGACGGTATTGACCGATATGCAGTACGGTTCGGTGTGGAATGTGCCGGGAGGCCAAAGCTATATAGCTCATTTTTTTAGGGATGCAGGCGCCGATTTTTTTAGAAAAGATAATCCGCAGACAGGTTCTTCTCCGTTGTCGGTTGAAGTGGTGTTCGATGAAGCGCACAATGCCGATTTTTGGCTGATAAAGTATAATCGGAAAGTTGATTTAACCTATGAAAC
>JAFUKV010000151.1 GCA_017467745.1 Bacteroidaceae bacterium
AAGTAAGCATCGTTATTTAAATCGTAACGAGTAACAAATATGTCATATCCACCCAAAGATTCTTCTCCATCGGATGAGAAGTATAATGTAACACCGTCAGACAATAAAAACGGATATTTTTCATTTGCTTTTGTATTTACTTGTCCGCGCATGGCCGAAGGTTCGCTCCAACTGCCGTCGTCTAAATGGTTACGGCTGAAAATATCGAAACCGGCATCTTCTCTGACATCGGCATATACGATTTTATCTCCTCGTTGAGTCTGGTATACGGTAGCGCCTTCGGGAGCCTCTCCGGTTTCGAAGAATGTATTGTATTCAAAAATTTTACCTGATTCGGGCGACATTTTAAAGTACGAAAAAAAATCTTTTTTATCGACAATTAAGCTGTCTATAATTTGAACCTCTTCTACTCTGGATAGAAAACGTTTACCCATTTCCATTTTTTCTATTTCGGGTTGAAGGGCATCGATAGCGTCTTGATTTTTTTTCAATGTTTTGATATAGAGATCATAGTTTTCGAGACCTTCGTCAAACTGATATGTAACGAAACATAAACGAGCTAAATATTTATATGCTTCGGGTATTCGTTTCGACGCGGCAAATCGTAAATACGGTTCGGCTTCCTTATATTGTCCCGTTTCAAATAAAGATGCTCCATACCATTGGTTTAAAGCTGCTTGTTTGGGTGTTTTCTTTATTTGTTTTTCAAATATGCTTACAGCTTGATCAAATTTTCCTTCTTTATATAATTTTTTCCCGTCTTCTAATGATTGCGCCGTCATAGACCAACCCACTACCCATGCCATGAAAGACAAACAAATGGATTTTGACAGATTCATTTTCATCGTATTTATATTTTGTTTATGCTTAACGATATACATAATAGACGTTATCATCTCAGGTAACAAAGATATGTTTTTTTTGGAAATCACCCCTTATAATTTTCAAAAAAATTACTGTACCGCGTTTTATTGTGTGAATGTTATCCATCATCGGTTAGGGGGTGTTTACAGATAATATTTTTAGAAATCCGTAACGATGAAACCGATTATCATTGTATTTTTGCAGCCGCTTTGATTATGAAACAAAATATGCAAGAACTCCGGTTGATAAAAAGGTTACAGCGTCTTTTGCGAAAGGCGATGGACGAATATCGCCTTATTGAAGACGGCGATAAGATTTTAATCGGGTTGTCAGGAGGAAAAGATTCTCTTGCTTTATTGGATTTGTTAGGTAACAGGATGCGTATTTATAAACCTCGTTTTTCTTTGATTGCCGCGCATATTACAATGTCTAATATAGAATATGAATCGGACTTTTCTTATTTAAAACAGCAATCTGAGCGTTTGGGCGTCCCGTTTGTGCATAGAGAAACAAACTTTGACGTTTCTACCGATCGGAGAAAATCGCCTTGTTTTCTTTGTTCGTGGTATCGCCGGAAGGCTCTTTTTGATATTGCCAAAGAATATCAATGTAATAAGATAGCGTTAGGGCATCATCAAGATGATATTTTACAAACTTTGTTGATGAATCTGACCTTTCAGGGAGCGTTTTCTACGATGCCTCCTAAGTTGAAGATGTCAAAATTCAATATGACTATTATTCGCCCTATGTGTTTGATTGCAGAGAACGATATACGAGAATTAGCCCAAATAAAAGAGTTTCGCCCGCAAAAGAAAAAGTGTCCGTACGAGCGTTCTTCCAATCGTCCGGAAATGAAATCGGTTCTGCAACAATTGGAACAGTTGAATCCTCAGGTTCGGTATAGTTTATGGAATAGTATGACGAATATACAATCGGAATATCTACCTTTTAACGAAAAAACAAACGCAAACCAATAATCAGTATGCAAGGATTTTATACAATTTTATTGCTCATTGTGTCTAATGTATTTATGACACTTGCATGGTATGGGCATTTAAAGTTACAAGAAATGAAAGTTATTTCAAACTGGCCGCTCTATGCCGTAATTTTATTTTCGTGGGGTATTGCGTTAGCAGAGTATTCTTGTCAAGTGCCGGCAAATCGTATTGGATTCGATGGTAACGGTGGTCCGTTTAGTCTAATGCAATTGAAAGTTATACAAGAAGTTATTACTCTCGTAGTATTTACGCTGTTTTCCACTTTACTATTTAAAGGTGAAGTGTTGCACTGGAATCATATCGCCGCTTTCGGATGCTTGGTGTTGGCGGTTTATTTTGTTTTGATGAAATAACAGGTGTGTAGAAATCTGGAAAAACAAAAAATTCGATATAAAACGAGAAATTTTATTGTGTATTTTTGAATTTTGGTTTTGTTGATAGTACGTTAGATTGGGACGTACCAATGATGCGATATCCGATTTGGATAGGGAGTACTGTATTTCATTCTTTTTGATTGATTGTGATTTGCGTGAAAATTAAAATCTTTCTTGTTTTTTCGTTGTACTAAAAACAATTTATATCTTTGTAGTTGAAATTCGGTATTGTAATTCAGATTAATTTTGTATACACGGATTATGAAAGCATAGTTCAATCAAAAGGGCGGCAAGTATTAATACTGTTTTAGCAACGAATTTTTTTTGTGCATTCATTATAAAAGAAACGAATGCGAGATAGAATCTTATAAAATAAAAGTACGGTTTATGCCCTCGATGGAGAGAGATTTTAATTCTTTCTCCATTCTTTTATCATAAGTCGCTATGTTAATTACAACACAACATCCTATTTGCGATTACAGGTTATTTGTGAGCCAGTCGTATAAGATAAGCAAGCCTTATTTTTCATCGTCCGATCCGAACGAATTTATCCGTTATTTCGGGGCGATGAAAAAACGTCATGTATATCGCAATTTTTATTGTTGCGGTGAAAATAATTTTTGTGGGGCAGACCATGCGTTAAAGATAATTCGCAATGAGCCTGACCGTATAGCGTCGCTTCGATTCAGAAATGAAGAAAATCGTTTCTATTCAGATGGATATGTGTTGTGCAAATTTGAGAATAAATCCAGTTATGTTATTCAAGACGGCGGAGATAAAACAAATTTTATATTTGATACATTGCAGTATCATTTGAATTTAACGGCAGGAATAAATAATACATGCGGAGGTTTTCAATACGTTTCTCTTTCGAAAGCCGGAAAGCAACTTGCTCAATTGTATTTAAAAGCATCGAGTAAATACAATGCGTTGGATCGTATCCATAACTATTGGATAAGCAAGGGGAATCCTATTTGTATGATAGAGTTGTTTGAAAATGAAATATCTTCAAATGGGTTATACGATTGTTTTAACCGGTTGGAAGCTGTAAATGGTGTATGGGATGATTTTATTAAGTTGTACTACACGAATTATCAGGGTATTCCATGCTGGGTAATACGTCGAGAAAACGGCGGTTCAGAGGCGTTTCGGTTTTGTCTGAATCTGCGCACAGCTCTTTTAAGGATTCATGCGGAAAAACAAACATTGATTCAAGCGTTGAAATTTTTATCTCAAAATCAAGATAACAGTAACGTCGACAATGAAAAAGTTATTTCATATCTGAAAAAGTCGTTGAATAAATTGCTAAAAGGAGAACGTTTTGACATAGAACAAAGCCCTATTGTCAATATGGCATTTAAAATAGACGACTCATTTTCTCAAAAAGAGTATCAAGGTCTTTGTGAGATTATAAAAGATATTAATAATAAGTATGTTATAGATGATTTTCATAGTTTGTTCGCTCAAATCAAGTTCGACGAGTTACTGGTTAAAATTCAGACAATTCCACAAATAGACTTAACTTCGCCAGAAGTGCAACAGGTTGTCCGTATGGTAGAAAAGAAAGATCGTCTGGGGTTGAAAAAGTTTATCAACAGAAATTTTTCATCTTTACAAAATGCAGCCATTTATGACGTAATAAAATGGGCGTTTGTCTCTTCTTTATCGGCATTTATTTGATATCTGTGTCGATATTCTTATATTTGTATTTCGGTTTTGTATCGTTTTTATAGAATGTGCTAAATTTATTGAATATGAAAAAAAATATGGGGTGTTGTTACAATTTATTTATTTTCCGTGTTTTCTTTCTATTTGCCTGCTTATGGCAGTTTTCGGAGATGTATGCTTCGATAAGTGAGACCGGAAAAGATACCATTGATTTTACTTTTTCTACCGATGCTGCTGTTAAATCGTTTAAAGTGCGCAATGGAGAGGTTCGTTACGACGGGGGAAAGTTAGTGTATACATTTAAAGAATCTTCATGTTTGGAGTCGCCCGATTTGTTTCAGAGCCGCAATATGATATATGCGCCTGAACTTGAATCGCGTAATACGTTGTTTTTCGTGATGCGTAACAATAGTACCGCTTCACAGTTGAAACTTCGTTTTATTACAGAGCAAGATAGTGTATATGATGATGTGAAATTAAAAACGTTTGATATTGATCCGAACGGGCCGATGCGGGCGTATTATTTTAATTTCTCCAATAATAATAAAGCCAAAGGACGTATTAGAGGCTTTCGTATCGAACCGTCCGGCGGAATAGGCGAGATAGAGATAGATCGTATAACGTTTGAAAACGAAGATAAAATAGAAACTTTTGCCGGTCAGATACAAAGTTGTACTGCCGCAGACGATATGATAACGGTGAAAGGTATTGTACGTCCCGAATATTTGGGGCAGTACAATACGATTGCTATATATGAAACGGTAATGAACCAGTATTCCGATGATATTTCGGCGATGAAGCAGGTGGCGGAGATTCCTATTTCTCAGTCGTTCGAGATAAATAACATTCCATTGAAAGGGGCGGATATAACAAGATTAAGCAGTCAGTTTCAGGCCGTAGTAAAAGATAGTAATGGAAAGTTCTCAAAAATATCTCCGCGTTTTTATGTAGAGAATTGGCGGGATTTCGAGGATAATCCTTATACGTTTAATATAAATGATTTGCAAGTGAACGTTGCTTCTTATGGAGCAAAAGGAGACGGCTTTACCGATGATACGGAAGCGATACAGAAAGCGGTGGACGATGTTTCTTTGAGAGGTGGAGGACGAGTAATTTTATCCGGAGATGATTCTTTTTACGGCCGGCGTTATATAGCTACTAATATAAAAATGAGAAATAACGTTGACTTGCACATTCAAAAAGGCGCTACGTTATGGCAGTCTCAAAATGAGTCGGATTATAAGTACCGACCCGGATATGGGCACGATGATGAAAAGGCCGGTTTGTTGTGGGGACATAGTATTCTTGTTTCAAATTTACCTTTAATACAGGCTGATAGTGTTAGGAATATTAAAATAACGGGACAAGGAAAAATCCGAATGGCAGATGTAGAGAGCCGGAATCCAGAGATAAACGATTTTAAGGCGGGTTGCTCAGACAGGATACATTTGGTGCCTATCGGTTTATGGAAATCGTCTAATGTAGAGGTGTCGGATGTGGAAATTATTCGGGCTGGCAGTTACAATACAGCATTTTACGGATGTGAACGTGTTTTTATTGGCAATGTGAAAATTCATGAAGCGAAGTGCCCTTTGAACGGTGACGGTATCAGTTTGGGATTTGGATCGAGGAGAGTAAAGATTGCTCGCGTTTTTGTAGATTCTAATGATGACGGCATTGTGTTATGGACGGTATATGATGATCCGCGCGGAGGTCTTTGGTTCTGGTCTAAGCCGGGCGATGATCATTGTGTGCATAATATTGAGGTATATCACAGTTTTATCAATTCCAGTTGCGGAAAGGCAATTGCCTTTATTCCGTGGGGTACATCGGATCCCGATTTGCAGAAAGAGGAAATTTATAATATTTCGGTTGCGGATAATATATTGGCCGGAGTTTCTTCGGTAGGTGTATGGCCGGATAATCCGTATAACGGAACCCCATTTAATAATAAGGAGGCGAACGATTATTCTCCTGTAAAGAATATTCGTATATTCGATAACCGTTATCTTAATGAATGCAATATATCGGCAATAAAAGCAACGAATGTAATGACCGATTGCGGTATTAATAGCAGTGATATTTTCTTAAATAACGACTTTAAACATGGGCATGCTAATTGGTCGCTTGAAGAAGACGCGCAAGTGTTCGATGGGGTAGGATACGCTTACGATGGAAGGTTATATCAGGGATTGTACCTTAAAAAGGGTAATTATGTAATTACGGTACAAGCTCTGGCTTCGGGAAGTGTTTTTGTGGAAAATGCCGATACGGATAAAATTTTGTTGATGAGTAAATATCGTGCTGGTAAAGGAAAAACCGTAACGATTCCTCTTTCTATTGCGGAAAATGGAACTTATTTCATCGGTATCAAAGGGAAAAAAGCGGCGATGAAGCAGATAGATTTAGAGCCGGTTGATTAGTGAAAAAATACGTTTTCTTTATTTTTGCAGGATCTTTTTAGATAGGTCCTTGGAAATATCAGTAAGATTTACGGATTGTTAATGGATAGACAATAAGGAGAGAGGACATATCTTTGTTTTTCAAAGAAGTATGTCCTCTTTTCGATTTCTATTGGTTGTAAATTCAGATCACTATTGAACAGTTTTTGCTATTTTTTCTTTCTCGGGTTTTATGTCGAAAGAGATAGCTATTAGCGAAATACCCCAATAAAGCATCATAAACGAGCTTAAAAATATAATAGCGAATGCTCCTGAGAAGGGATATATGAAAAACATGCAAGCGAGCACTATCATCAATATTCCGTTAAGTAGGTATAACCACCAGTATTTGTGGGCAGATAACATACTGAATGCAGAAACAAGGCTTGTGATTCCTTTGTATAAAAATACAAAACCGAAAAAGAAGGGGAGCAGCGCTTCTGTGAATATCGGATTGGCAATTAATAAAAAGCCTACGAATATGTCGAATATCCCTCCGGCCATCCACCATCCCCAGCCTTTTGTTTCTTTTCTTAGAGAAGTAGATATGGCCAATTGTAATGCTCCGCCTACCAATAAAGCGTAGCCTAAGGCCACCGCAACAATTAAATACCCGATATTTGGTTGTAGCATTATCCATAAACCGATAGCAAATACTACAATGCCTAATATGAGCATCAACCACCAATATTTACTTTTTCCCCAGAAACTTTTCATTGTACTTGTAATATCCATAATTGTTTGGTTTAAAATAATTTGTTTTATAACTATAACAATTACGGATAGTTTTAGATTAAACAGAGCGTACAATTATTGTTAAATGGAATTTTTGTAGGAACACTGTTATCCTAAAATTATTCCGTTTTCAGAATAATAGGTTGTGTTGCAATGCTCTAAACGTAGTTACAGTTCTTTGTTTTTTATTTCATGAGAAATAGTTTGTTCAAACGCTTTCCATAATGTATTGTCCGGTACGGGAGCGGTTACGTCTATTGTTTTTTGTGAAACAGGATGTATAAAATGTATATGACGGGCATGCAAACTGATACCGCCATCCGGATTGCTCCGTTTTGCGCCATATTTTAAATCGCCCTTGATGGGGCATCCTATTTGGGCTAATTGGCATCGTATCTGGTGATGGCGTCCTGTTTTCAGGTCTATTTCCAGAAGGTTGTATCTGTCGCTTTGTGCAATGACAGAGTAGCTTAATGTAGCTTTTTTAGCGTTTGTTTTTTGGGTATCGTACGCATACGATTTATTCTGTTTTTCGTTGCGTATCAGATAATGAGTAATTTCGTCTTGGCACTTAGGCGGATTGTTTTGGACGATAGCCCAATAGCTTTTTTTAATTTCTCCCAAACGGAACATATCGTTGAGGCGAGCAAGAGCCTTACTGGTTTTAGCAAATACAACGATGCCGCTTACCGGCCGGTCTAATCGATGCGTTACTCCTATGAATACGTTACCCGGTTTGTTATATTTCTCTTTCAGCCATTGTTTTAGCAATTCCGAAAGCGGAGTGTCTCCGGTTTTGTCTCCTTGTACTATTTCTGATGTTGTTTTGTTTACGATAATGATATGATTGTCTTCGTATAAAACTTCCATTGTTTGTAAAGTTATTTGTATATGTAAATGGCGTTGGCTATTCGGCGTTCTCCCCGATGGTCGAAAGTTCGGTTATCACTCGGGCAATTTACTATTCCATTTTCTTCCGCTTGTTTCAGCCAAAGGCTTGTCGATCCGCCTCCGTCTAAGTTTAAAGCATCGTATGCGCCTAATAATTTTACAAGGTGAGCTAACTCTCGGATATTTATCCCGATAGCGTTTCCTTCATGTCGGCCGTCTACCGTTACCAATAAAATTTTTTTATCTCGTGTTATACAGATTGCAGAACGGGGGTGTTTGGTGTTTATAAATGACTGCGAAACAGTAGAGAAATCGCAAACATTTCCGTTTTTTATCATTAACGGTCCGGATGCAAGAGCTGTTGGAAATTCCGTTCCCGCTATTTCTTTTGATTTATTCCACGCCTCTATTTCGATTTTTTGTTTGTCAATTAATACAATCCCGTTTGTTCGTCCGTTGAATTCTGATAAAGATGTGGTATCTATAACATTTCCGTTTAATCGCAGATAACATACCGATTGCCCTTCCAACATATTGAAATACGAGCCGTTTATGGCAGCTTCGGCTTTATGCTCTGTGGCTATTTTACTAAGTTTCTTATTGGGATTTTCTGCGGCGATACCGTATTTTATATTCTTTTTACGCCCATCTATTTCTATTATATTTATATTTTGAGTTCCTCCGTATAGGTTAGGTACTTGTGCTTGCTTGTGGACAATGCCTTTTCCTCCTTTTTGTATTTTCCAACAGATGTTACGTACTGTTACGAAATCTTCGGGTGTTTGTGCCCATACACTGCAAAAAACGTTGCATATAAAGAGAAAAATTATGGAGAGGCTATTTTTTTTCATAATCGCATATATTTTGGCAAAAATATTAACTTTTACTGAGATATGTGCCGATTTGCCTTTTTATTTGTTGAAATAAGCGTATTGATTGTTTGTTGAGAATTGCTTTTGCGTTCCGTTTTTGTTTGTGAAGTTTTCGTATACTACATCTTTCATCTTTATATGTTATTGCCTATCAATAAAAATAATCCCTTGTTTTGCATACACCTTTGCTTATTTAAACGGTTATGCGAAACAAGGGATTATCTTCTATACAATCTTACAATCTATATTCCTTTTTCGGGACTAAGGTTTTACAATGTCATTACTGTAACGATATACGTGTCCGTCTTTGTCAATACCTTCTATAATAATATGATAATCTGCCGGTTGGTCAGACGTGTAGAATTCTACTCGGGCACATCCCGTAGAGTCAGTTTTTACAGACGGATTCCAGTATAAGGTAGAACGTAAATCTTTTTTCCCGTTATTCGGTTGTTGGGGGGTATCGTAAACAGGACTGTAAAATTCCGCCTCTTTGCTGTATCCGAGCGAAGTGAAGGTTTGTAGAGTAGGGTTGGGGCGTTTTGTTTGTATTTCACCTTGTTTTAAGTTGATGATAATAGCGCCGTAACGTCCGTTACTTCCCATGAACGAACTGCTTGTTTCATTTAATATTTCTATTGATTCTATGTCGTCTGTCAGTATCATACGTAACGTTTCTGCATTACAGTCGAACGGAGAACCTTGAATCATCAAAAGAGGAGCCCCCTGATTATTCCGTATTCTAACACTTTCACCTGAAATCATTACGCCCGGCATACGCATAATTATGTCGAAAGCGTTATGTGCTCCGGGCATTTTCTTTTCTATTTCTTCTATGCCCATAGCTGTATCGTTTATGCCTCCGTATTTGTTTTTGATAACCTCTTTTCTTTTGGCCGTTACTACCACCTCTTTCAGGTTTGTAATTTCCAAACCGCCTTCATAGATGTATGTGTCGCCTAAATCATCTAAATATTTTTCTTTAACAACATTCTTTTCGGCAGCATACGGATATTTGTTATAGGCTATGGGGAAAGAGTCTTTGTCAACAACGACATCAACGGTGCTGAATCCCGACTTAGTTTTGGCTTGAATCTTAAATGTCATGGTGTCAGTATAGTTCAAACTATCGAAAATGAAGTTCCCTTGCTCGTCAGCTTGAATTTCGGTTAAAATCCCCATATCTAAACACATCAGTTTTACGAATGGATTCTTGGCGTTTTTACCGAAGAAATTTTTTATATGTCCATTGATGTATTGTCCCTTTTCTATAAAATGTTTTATTTCGGGTATTTCCGGCATGTCTATGTTGGAGGTGTTGAAGCGTCGCCATCCATGAGTAAGCATTACATAATCTAAATGTTTTTGGCGTATTAAGCTATTGTCTATAAAATAGTAGGCCGGATTTTCTATATATCCTTTCAGGTCGGAAGTCAATAAAAAATAAGAACATATATTGTCAGATAAAGAGTCGGGCGTTATATGCGAATTATTGGTAATACTGACAGAAAAGTCTCCTTCTATCGGTGTCCCGTCTTTTTTCTGTGTAGAAATATCAATGTTTATTTTTTCCCGAGTTCCGTATTGAGGTTTATCGCTCTGTACATTCCATGTCGCCTCTTGTGGATGGTTGATGAAAATAAGTCTTTCGTTTAACGGTTTGCTTTCTTTGTTTATCAATAAAAAGTGGGCTATACCTTCGGGTAGGGAATCGGTATTCAGCATTCCGGCGGGTTGTTCTGAGGTTACAGGATTTAGCAGTATCAACTGTCCCCGTATATGCGCGGCCATGTAAATAGAATCTTGCCAAAGCGAATCTTTTGCGGCAGTTACTTGATAAATAACGCTGTTTTTGCGATGGTTAATACGCAGACTGAATCCGGAGTCGACAGCTTTGGGTATGTCGAAACTTCGTGTTTCGCCGTTTTCGGCAATGACTACGGCTTTGTATTGTTCGTTTGCCATTGGGGTAAAGGAGAATACACCCATACCATCGTGTTCGCTTTTCAGAGATGTTATCGAATCTCCTTTACTGTCGAGCACGATTCCTGATATTTCGCATGAAAAACCGTTTTCTTGTTGGGCTTTGAAAGCTATTTGTTGTAATGCGCCGGTAATCAGATTTCCTCCTTCCGGGAAAAAGCTGACAGCAAATTCCGTATTTTTTCGGGGTAGGTAAAATGTTCTTGTGTATTCGTATGTTTCGTCGTCAAACAAAACCGATATAAACGAACCTGCTTCTTCCCAGCGATTTTCGGGTATTTGTAT
>JAFUKV010000152.1 GCA_017467745.1 Bacteroidaceae bacterium
TAAACCATTTACATGGAGTAGGTATTGTCAATCTGCCGAAAGACAAAGTCAAAGCAATATTCGTTCCTTCTTACTTAAAAGGGAACGATGGAATATTCAATCTTCCGTACTACGACCTGCTAATAGGCATGGATGCTACCATATTCGCTTCATATTACGAGCCGTGGGGATACACTCCATTAGAAAGTATCGCATTCGGCGTACCCACCATTACTACCGATCTATCGGGATTTGGAAGATGGGTACAAAAAGTACAGCCCGATACATCTTTGAAAAAAGGCGTAGAAGTTTTACATCGTACAGATTCTAATTTTGAAAAAGTAGCCGACAATATCGCTTTCCGGTTAGAAGAGTTATCTCGGTGGGACGATAAACAAAAACATGCAGCTTCGCAAGCGGCATCTGCATTAGCCAAACAAGCCGAGTGGAAAAATTTTATAGATTATTATTTACAAGCATACAATATTGCACTGAATAAAATAAAAAAGAATTAACGGTAACTATCATATACAATTGGATATGAAAATTCAAGTAAGTAACACCAACACCCCGAGTTGGCGCGATATTACGGTAAAATCGCGCGTACCGGAAGAACTGAAACCTCTTGATGAAATGTCAAAAAATCTTTGGTGGTCATGGAACAGCCAAGCAACAAACATGTTTCAAGCTATCTCGCCGAAGATATGGAAATCTACTGCCGGCAATCCGGTACAAATGTTACAGGAAACCAGTTACGAACGTTTAGAAGAAATCATTGCAGACAAAGCCATTATGCGTCAAATAAATGACGTATATGATGACTTCAAGGCTTATATGGCAGAACCCAAAAATACAGAAGTCCCCTCGATAGCCTATTTCAGTATGGAATATGGACTGGCAAACATCCTCAAAATATATTCCGGAGGTCTTGGTATTTTAGCGGGAGACTACTTGAAAGAAGCCAGCGACCGCAATATAGACATGGTAGGTGTCGGATTCTTGTATCGCTACGGATACTTTACCCAGACATTATCTATAGACGGGCAACAGATAGCGAACTATGAAGCCCAAAATTTCAACAATCTACCCGTAGAACAAGTTTTAGATCAAAACGGACACCCTGTTATTCTGGAAGTTCCATACCCCGGACGCATCGTTTACGCTAATGTATGGAATGTTAATGTAGGCCGTATTAAACTTTATTTGTTAGATACGGATATTGATATGAACAGCGAATTCGACCGTTCTATCACCCACCAACTTTATGGAGGCGACTGGGAAAACCGTATGAAACAAGAATACCTGCTCGGTATCGGCGGTATACTGATGCTTAACCGACTGGGTATTAAAAAAGACATATATCACTGCAATGAAGGCCATGCTGCACTTATCAACGTACAACGTTTGGTAGACTACATACAAAACGAGCACCTTTCATTCGAAGAAGCCAAAGAAATAGTACGCGCTTCATCATTATATACCGTACACACGCCTGTACCGGCCGGACACGACAGTTTCGACGAATCGCTATTCGGTAAATATATGGGCGAATTCCCCCAGAAATTAGGAATCTCATGGCAAGATTTAATGGATTTGGGACGTGAAAATCCCGGAAGCAATGAAAAATTCTCGCTTAGCGTATTCGCATGCAATACTTGTCAGGAAGTAAATGGGGTTAGCTGGTTGCACGGAAAAGTATCGCAACAAATGTTCCAACCCATTTGGAAAGGCTATTCCGCCGAAGAGTTGCACGTCAGCTACGTTACCAATGGTGTACACTTGCCGACATGGGCGGCATCTGAGTGGAAGACCTTCTACGACAAAACATTCGGAACTGAATATCTGAACCATCAGCAAGACACGAAATACTGGGAAAAAATTTATGATGTCAGCGATGACAAAATTTGGGAACTACGGACTACATTAAAAAATAAACTTCTGAATTATATCCGCGAAGATTTTCGTGAAAACTGGCTGAAAAATCAAGGAGATCCTTCACGTATCGTTTCCGTATTAGAACGCATTAATCCGAATGCCCTGTTAATCGGGTTCGCCCGCCGTTTCGCCACATACAAACGTGCGCATTTGCTCTTCACTGACTTAGAGCGGTTGTCTAAAATTGTAAACAACCCTGATCGTCCCGTACAATTCATCTTCTCAGGAAAAGCTCATCCGGCAGACGGTGGTGGACAAGGATTAATCAAACACATCATAGAAATTTCACGCCGTCCCGAGTTTTTAGGAAAAATCATTTTCCTCGAAAATTACGACATGAAAGTAGCTAAACGCCTTATTTCAGGCGTAGATATTTGGTTAAACACCCCTACCCGTCCGTTAGAAGCATCCGGAACATCCGGAGAAAAAGCAGAAATGAACGGTGTTCTCAACTTCTCCGTTCTCGACGGATGGTGGTACGAAGGATACAAAGAAGGCGCCGGTTGGGCATTGACAGACAAACGTACATATCAGAACCAAGTACATCAAGACCAATTGGATGCGGCAACTATCTACTCGATGTTAGAAAATCAGATTATCCCGTTATATTTCGCTAAAAACAGCAAGGGATATTCTCCTGAATGGATTCAATATATCAAAAACTCAATCGCACAAATAGCGCCTCATTTCACTATGACGCGTATGATTGACGATTATATAGAACGATTCTACAACAAAGAGGCAAAACGGTCAAGAATTCTAATGGCAGACAATTTCAAAAAAGCAAAAGAAATTGCCGCTTGGAAAATCAATATGGCCGAAAAATGGAATGAAATAGAAATTAAAGAAGTAGAACTACCCGAAAAACTACTGTTTAACCCTACTGTTGGCGAAAGTTATCCTATCGAAGTCGTTATCGACCGTAAAGGTCTTGACAACTGCATCGGCATAGAACTGGTTGTTACATCGTCAGAAGACGGATATGTAAAACACAATAGCATAGAAGAACTAAATGTTGTAAAAACCGACGGTTCTCTAACTTATTATAGATTAGATTACAGTTTAAAAAATGCCGGAGCATTCAAATACGCATTCAGAATGTTCCCTAAAAACAGCGATTTGCCTCATCGTCAAGATTTCAGTTATGTACGTTGGTTCTAGACTAACTATACAAATAAAAAAACGGGAGATGTTATCTCCCGTTTTTTGTATCTATAAAACTCTCCTCTTAAAAATTTTTTATACCGAATTCGTTAAACGACTGCTTTCGAGAAACCCAAAGTGTAAGTAATACTGAAATAAGAGTTGATGCAAAAATTGTTACCATAATAGTTATCTGGTACTTAATAGCAACATTCGGGCTACTGCCACCCAAAATCTGTCCGGTCATCGTACCGGGTAAAGCAATTAATCCCATAACCGACATAGAAGCCAACGCCGGATTAAATGACTTTATCAACGCCTCTCGCATAAATGGAGCCAAAGCCTCGCTAAGCGTCGCTCCGTTTCCGAGCAAATAATGATAAAGCTGTCTTTCCCGCTCCACTCCGCTATAAAACGTATTCAAGGCCATTACATTGGTCGAAAGCATATTTCCCAATATCATTCCACTGATCGGAATAAAATAACGAGCATCGAACAAATGCTCTAACCTAACAACTACCCCTAAAAAATAGACATCTAAAATAACGATAGAAAAGAAAAATGCCACGCACACGGCAGGAAACAACCTCTTCTGAGGCAACTTTGTCCGTTTCAAAACCGTATATGAAGCGACACCAACCATAATAACAACCCACAAGATATTAATCCAGACACTATTCCACTCAAACAAATATTCAAGATAAAACCCGATAAAAAACAGTTGTGCCACCATACGTCCTGCCGCCACGAAAGTATCGCGTACCAATCCCGTCCGAAAATAATAAAGCGAATAAGCAGGAATAAACAACAGCAACAACGCCAAACACAAATTAAGCGTACCGATATCTATAATATTATTATCCATTTATTTTCAAATTATCTGATTTCTACACTGCGGTCGAAAGACTCAATAAAACGGCGATCGTGAGAAATCGCCAGCACGGTTTTCTTTTCCATTTGCTTAATATACGAAATAACTATTTGCGTAGATGCCGGATCTAATGCCGATGTAGGCTCATCTATCAATACGATTTTCTTATCAAGCATGGCTGCTATCGCTATCATGACACGCTGGCGCTGTCCGCCCGACAATTCTGACAGACGTTTCTCAAACAAAACTTCTGTCAAGCCTAAACGAGAAAATTCTACCAATATCCGTTCATGAGTAACTCTCAGATACCTGTTCACTTTCAGTCTGAAAATAGCCTCCACCATTTCTTTTACCGAAGCGTACGGCAACGTAAATTCTTGCGGAAGCCAAGCAATTTTTCTTCGAATCGTATTAATTGTCGTTTCATTCAAAACAACTCCATCAACGATAACATCCCCCGCTTGCGGACGAATAAACCCCAAAACACAATTCAAAAGAGTTGTCTTACCAGCTCCGGAAGGGCCAAAAAACACTACTTTATCGCCATCCTCAACCGTTAACGAAAAGTCTGTAAACAATGGCTTATCATTAAATTCTATATGAAGATTCTTAAACTCTATCATCCAATATATTCAAGTGTTCTACAAAGATAACACTTTTTTACAGATTTGCATACACATACATTAATTCGTATATTTGCCAAACAACCTTACACTCATCATTATGAAACATATTCTTTTGTTATTATTCATACTATCATTCTTTACGGCATACTCTCAAACGGAAAAAAGCGACACAACAATTTGCTCGATAAAAACCGACTCTACGAAAAATGCCAAAACAAAGCCTATCGAATTCAAACACCATATCGATATGTTGGATTTTGAAAAAGAACGATCCAGTACAAAAGAATCGTTCTCGTTACGAAATAATACCCCGCATACCGTTACCCGAGTTTTCATTAAATTAGTATATAAAACTCCCGATGATGTTATGATAGACAACAGAGAAATAATGGTAGATGGCGATATTCTACCGTATTCGACAAAAAAATTTGATATAAAAAGTTTCGACAATAGCAGAAAGTACCGCTTTTATAAAAGTAAAATCATAGGAAAAGATACCGGAAAAGCGTTTAAAGTGTATTTTGACCTGTTAAGATATGACATTGCGGTAACAGAATAAAACGATATTTCAACGCCTCTAACAATATCGCATTTTTCTTGTATTTTTCCTGTTCTTTTTAACTGACATATAACAGATATTACACAAACGCGGCACAGTTTTTGAACCTTTCTAAATATAGAAACTGTGGATATATAATAAATAGATCGACAGTAATTTACTTAATTGTTTAATTAAAATTTTAGGAGGGAATAATTATGATGCCCGCAAGAAAAACTCAAAACTGGTTACCCGGAATCTTCAACGACTTTTTTGGCAACGAATGGGTAGCCAAAGCCAACAGTACAGCTCCGGCTATCAACATCATCGAAACCGAAAAAGCGTATGAAGTAGAACTGGCTGCACCCGGTGTGGGAAAAGACGATTTCAAAGTACGAGTAGACGATAACGACCATTTGGTTATTAGCGTTGAAAACAAAACTGAAAACGAAGAAAAAGATAAAAAAGGAAAATTTTTAAGACGAGAATTTTCTTATTCACAATTTCAACAAACAATGATTTTACCTGAAAACGTCAACAAAGACGCTATCGAGGCAAAACAGGAAAACGGTGTACTAACCATTACCATTCCTAAAAAGCCGGAACCGGAAGCTCCTACACCCAAAGAAATTGAAGTAAAATAACCTTTATTAAAATCAAAAGGCGGAATATCTTACAAGTATTCCGCCTTTTTTATTTTCTACACACCAAAATAAAACAGCTCGGCAATATATAAGCCAAAAGATATTTACATAAAACTTACAGTCTCCTATTTTAATTCGGAACTCCTTTTATAACACAAATAATCTTATTAACTTTGGCACGCTAAAAAACAGAAATGCCAAAAGCATTCAATCACGAAATTAAACAGACAAACCGAATATGAATATTTCTTATAATTGGTTGAAAGATTTTCTGAACTTGCCGCTATCTCCCCAAGAAACAGCAGCAGCTCTGACATCTATCGGCTTAGAAACAGGCGGAATAGAAGAAGTACAGACCATTAAAGGCGGTCTTGAAGGCCTTGTTATCGGGAAAGTGCTCACTTGCATAGACCACCCCAATTCCGATCATCTTCACATCACTACCGTAGATTTGGGAGACAGCGTTCCTACTCAAATTGTATGCGGTGCGCCGAATGTAGCCGCAGGGCAACACGTTGTTGTAGCTACGGTAGGTACAAAACTCTATTCAGGTGATGAAAGTTTTACTATAAAGAAATCAAAAATACGTGGCGAAGAATCAAACGGAATGATTTGCGCCGAAGACGAAATCGGTATCGGCAATAGCCACGACGGAATTATCGTTTTACCGGAAACAGCCGTTCCGGGAACTCCCGCCAAAGAATATTACAACGTAAAAAGCGATTACATATTGGAAGTTGACATTACTCCCAATCGGGTAGATGCAGCGTCTCATTACGGAGTAGCTCGCGACCTCGCCGCATATCTAAAACAGAACGGCATGGATGGCACTTTAAAACGTCCGTCGGTAGATTCGTTCAAAGCAGGACAAACATCCGGAGCTATCGACATTTCAATAGAAAATACCGAAGCATGCCCCCGTTACTGCGGTTTAACCATTAAGGGAGTAAAAGTTACCGACAGCCCCGAGTGGATGAAAAACAGATTGTCGGCAATCGGATTACGCCCGATTAACAACATTGTAGATATTACCAACTATGTACTGCATGAAACGGGACAACCTCTCCACTGTTTCGATACTCGTTACATTTCAGGAGGTACTGTACATGTAAAAACATTGCCGCAAAATACCAAGTTCGTTACATTAGACGGCGTAGAACGTACATTGTCGGATAAAGATTTGATGATTTGTAACGATACCGAAGGTATGTGTATAGCCGGTGTGTTCGGAGGACTTAAATCAGGTGTAACGACCGAAACAACCGATGTATTCCTTGAATGCGCCTATTTTCATCCGACATGGATACGGAAAACCGCCCGTCGGCACGGACTAAACACTGATGCGTCTTTCCGCTATGAACGAGGAGCAGATCCCAATAATTTAGAATACGTACTTAAACGTACAGCCTTGCTCGTACAAGAATTGGCAGGCGGAGAAATTGCGGGAGACATTATAGATTGCTATCCTCAAACAATAAAAAAATTCGACGTTACATTACGTTACGAAAAAATAAATACGCTAATCGGTAAAATCATTCCGAAAGAAACTGTAAAAAATATACTGAACAGTCTCGAAATAGATATTATAAACGAATCGGAAGATGCACTTCAATTACAAGTTCCTACATACCGAGTAGACGTACAACGAGATGTAGACGTGATAGAAGACATCCTTCGTATATACGGATACAATAATATAGAATTTTCCGACACGGTACATTCAAGCCTGTCTTACAAAACTCAGACAGATATAAATCACCGGATGTACAATCTGATAGCAGAACAGTTAACCGGTTGCGGATTCAATGAAATTATGAATAATTCATTGACAAAATCTGCCTATTACGCGCAACTGTCTACCCTACCGGAAACGAATTGCGTTCGGTTACTCAATCCGCTAAGCAACGATTTGAACGTAATGCGTCAGACCTTGCTATTCGGAGGCTTAGAAAGCATCGCCTACAACGTCAACCGTCGTCGCACAAACCTGAAATTCTACGAATTCGGAAATTGCTATTTTTACAACGAAACAAAATCGGACGAAAACGACGTATTAGCTCCATATTCAGAAGAAATGTATCTCGGATTATGGCTTACCGGAAATCGTGTTTCCGGCAATTGGGCACATGCAGATGAAAAAAGCTCATTCTTCGAATTAAAAGCATACGTAGAAAATATTTTTATCCGATTGGGCATCGCTAAAAATCGTTTGATATTTGAACAGAAATCAAACGATATTTTCAGTGCATACCTTCACATCTCAACAGCAGGAGGAAAACAAATCGGAAATATCGGAATTGTTTCAAAGAAAATTTTAAAAGAATCCAACATTGATACAGATGTTTATTTTGCCGAATTGAACTGGAACTTACTGATGAAAGAATCAAAAAAGAACAATATTTCATCAAGTGAAATTTCAAAATTCCCTCCGGTAAAACGATAACTTGCTCTATTAGTAGACTCGGAAACACCTTTCGCCGAAATAGAAAAAATAGCTTTCGCTTCGGAAAAGAAATTGCTAAAAGATGTATATTTGTTCGACGTTTATGAAGGTAAGAATTTGGAAGCCGGTAAAAAATCGTATGCCGTCAGCTTTATTCTGCAAGATAAAGAAAAGACCCTGAACGAAAAGCAAATAGACGCTATCATGAAAAAAATCATCTCTAACTTGGAACAAAAGTTAGGAGCAAAACTCAGATAAACATTTAATAATTTAAGATATTAGACAATAATTATTTATGGGAAGAGCATTTGAATACCGTAAAGCGACAAAATTAAAACGGTGGGGAAATATGGCACGTACCTTTACCCGAATAGGCAAACAAA
>JAFUKV010000153.1 GCA_017467745.1 Bacteroidaceae bacterium
GGCATATCTATCCTGCTAATGTCTTGTATAATATGAAGTATGCATATAACAAGTGGGTTGCATCTGATAATTACCATGAAACATCGAAAGACTTTAAGTTTGATGCTCGGTCGGTACACGATGCGGATGTACGGGAAATTTATGTAATGGTAGTAGGAGAGACCGCTCGGGCATTGAATTGGGGTGTATATGGTTATGAAAGAAATACGACGCCTCGTCTTTCCGGTATGTCGAATCTTGTAGCTTTTACAGATGTTCTTACACAATCTAATGCTACGCATAAAAGTGTACCGTTGATTTTATCGGCTGTTTCGGCAGAAAATGCAGATAGTATTTATAAGCAAAAAAGTATTATAACAGCTTTTAAAGAAGCCGGATTTAAAACGGTGTTTTTCTCTAACCAACGACCTAATAGGTCTTTAATAGATTTTTTTGCAGAAGAGGCCGACATTTGCGTTTTTCTGAAAGAAAATGTAACGGATGATGAGGAATTTAATCCGTACGATGAAGAGTTGGTGAATCGTTTTGAAAAGTTATTGCAGCAAAACGATAAAAAACTTTTTGTAGTATTGCATACGTATGGTTCTCATTTTAATTATCAAGAGCGCTATCCTCAGAATATGGCTCAGTTTACTCCGGACGAGATTGATGATGTGCGTCTGAAAGAACGTCAAAATCTGGTAAATGCTTTTGACAACACGATATATTATACTGACTATGTGTTGGGAATGATTATTGATAAACTTTCGGAAACGGGTGCGGATGCGGCTATGATGTACGTTTCTGATCATGGCGAGGATATTTTCGATGACGACAGACATCTGTTTTTGCATTCTTCGCCAGTACCCAGTTATTATCAAATACATGTTCCTTTCGTGATGTGGTTGTCAGATAATTATATTGCTCGATATCCGTATGTTTATTCCATTGCAGAGAGAAATAGGAAAAGTGCAGTGTCGAGCGATGTGGTATTTCATTCTTTGTTATCGGTGGGAGGCATTGAAACTTCTTATTTGAAAAGAACATCATCTGTTGTTGATTCGACGTTTACACCTTCTCCGCGACATTATCTGAATGACCATAACCGAGCGTTAGATTTAGATAAGATCGGTCTGAAAAAGGAAGATGTCGAGATGTTTCGTCGATTAAATATGGTTTATCCATAGTATTGAAGATTGTTTATTGGAATAAAAAGGATTGATTTTACAATGAAAATCAATCCTTTTTATTTTGTATATTAAAATTGAAAGAAATTTTTTTACTGAATTTTCATTCCTATTTCGTATGCTTCCTGCATAGCGGGGTTATTTTTGATTTCTCCTATGTGCCAAGCTCCTAATCCGAAAACGGTTCCTTTTATTGTCGGATTTTCTAAGCAGTCAAGAAATCCTTGAAATGTATCTATGGTTCGTAACATTTTAGATGGATCATTTTCTGCTGCCGTTACAATGAAGTAAAATTCTTTATTGCTTATTTCTGTGTATCGGCTGCAACAACGGTCTATTAGAGTTTTCATTTGCGCGCTCATGGTATAAAAATATACAGGTGTTGCCATGACAATAACATCGGAAGCAAGTATTTTTTCAATAATTTCTGTTGCGTCATCTTTTTGCGGGCAGGGTTTATTGTATTGGCTGCAAATGCTGCACCCTGTGCAATAATGAATATTTTTGTCGCGTAAGAAAATTTTTTCTACGCTATTTCCCGAATTAATGGCTCCGCGCATAAATTCATCGCAAAGAGTATCGGAGTTTCCTCCTTTTCGAGGGCTGGATGATAATATCAAAACTTTTTTGGGCATAGTGTTTTTTTATATAGTTAATTAATGATACAAATTTAGGGGATATATGAAATACAGATAGTATACGTATTCCGGAAAAAATAACCCAAATTACTTTTTCCTTTTATCGGATGGTAAATTATAAACGCAACTATAATTCTTTATCAAAGAAATTACAGTTGCGTTGGTGTGTGGAGATAAATAAATTACTTTACTTCAATAGGAGCAAGAAACGGTTTTATGCGATGTTCTGTTTCGTTCCATAACTCTTTTTGTTGTGGGTGTCGGGCTATTCTGTCGGGTAGGCGTTTAGGTTTGCAATTGGCATAACAGCATCCGGAAACTAAGTTTAGGCTGTCTGATAATGCCAAATGAACGGCTGTTGCAGCTCCTTGTTCGGCAGTTTTGATGAACGGACGGAATAGTATGTCTGTTAAGGGGTCGAACCATTGTTCCATCGTAATCATTTTAGTATTTACGATACCCGGGTCAGCCGCATTAACAGTAA
>JAFUKV010000154.1 GCA_017467745.1 Bacteroidaceae bacterium
CCCGTTTTACGAAAAATAGCAGAAGACATTACGCCTGATTATAAAGACCTTCCCAAACTAATAGAAAACATGTATGAAACCATGTATAAATCGGAAGGAATAGGGTTAGCCGCTCCTCAAATAGGGTTAAACATACGTCTGATTGTCATTGACGCAGATGTAATGTCCGAATCTTATCCGGAATGTAAAGATTTTAAAATAACACTGATCAATCCGCGCATTTTAGACAAACCCGGCAATAACATATCTTATGAAGAAGGATGTTTAAGTCTACCGGGCATTCACGAAAGTGTAACACGTCCGGATAAAGTAACCGTAAGTTATTTAGATGAAAATTTCCAACCTCAAACAAAAACATTCGAAGGTTTTCAAGCAAGAGTAGTACAACACGAATACGACCATTTGGAAGGGATGATGTTTATCGACCATATTTCTTTAATACGCAAACAACTAATAAAGTCGAAATTAAACAACATCGTTAAAGGAAAAATCCGATGCGATTATAAAACGAAAGCTATATCCAAGTAAACATCACTGTTATCCTCACGCTAATTACGCCTTATTCGGAATTTTTTCGATTAATCCGAATAGATTTTTCTACTAAAAGGACTTTCGCTTACAAAAAAGATTCGTAAACTAAATATCTTTTTTGTTTTATTGGTTAGATTCATAGATAAATACAAAAATAAAATCGCTAACTTTGCACTCTCGTTTGCAAAACTAATTAAATAAAATGGATAAAGAACATATCGAACCCGATTATATATTTGAAACAAGTTGGGAAGTTTGCAATCTGGTAGGAGGAATATACACTGTACTCTCCACAAAATCGAAAACTTTACAGAAACTATATAAAGACAAAATCATTTTTATCGGACCAGACATTTGGCAAGGTAAAGAAAATCCGCTCTTTATAGAATCGGATGTAATTGCGCTGAAACAATGGAAGAATAAAGCGGCTAAGGCCGAAGGTCTACATGTCAGGACAGGAAGATGGAACATACCCGGAAAACCATTGGTTATATTAGTGGATTTCCAAAATATGTACACACATAAAAACGATTTATACGGACACATGTGGGAATGGTACGGGGTCGACTCGCTGCATGCCTACGGCGATTACGATGAATCTTGTGTATTCGCTTATACTGCCGCCCGTGTTATAGAAAGTTTTTATCGTTTCATAGGAGGAGAAAAGAAAAACGTGATTGCCCATTTCGACGAATGGACTACGGGAATGGGAATGCTCTACATTAAGCATAATTTACCGAACATTGCTACGGTATTCACAACACATGCAACATCGATAGGTCGTTCTATCGCCGGAAATAACAAACCTTTGTATGACTATTTGACCGGATATTTCGGCGACCAAATGGCGCAGGAATTAAACATGGAGGCCAAACACTCGGTAGAAAAACATGCCGCCCAAAACGCAGATGCTTTCACTACGGTAAGCGACATTACCGCTCACGAATGTTCGCAATTGTTGTCATGTACGCCGGATGTAGTAACACCCAACGGTTTTGAAGAAAATTTCGTTCCTAAGAAAAACGATTATACGGAAAAAAGAAAAACGGCACGTCATAAACTTTTACAAGTTGCCGCAATGCTTACAGGATGTAAACCGAACGATAACAGTTTGTTAATAGCGACTTCCGGACGATATGAATATAAAAATAAAGGACTGGATCTATTTATCGACGCCATTCGCCGATTAAAAAGCAGAAACAAAATAGAACGTGAAATTATCGCATTTATCCTTGTTCCCGCATATGTAGATCAGGCCCGCAAAGACTTACAAAAACGCATAGAAAACAATTATGCAGGAAACGAGGCTCTGCCGGAACCTATTATAACCCATTCTCTCCATGACTTTC
>JAFUKV010000155.1 GCA_017467745.1 Bacteroidaceae bacterium
ATTAAACAGCGAGGCAACCAAATCTTTGGCCAAAACCACTGAAATAGGCGCCCCTGTATAAGGATTATAACTTTGAACAACGACATACGTGATATTAGGCCCTACGCACAATGCCGTATTAGAAGGTAACGTCCAAGGTGTAGTAGTCCACGCAAGAAAATAAGGCTCTCCGAATAACGCCATATCGGGTTTCGGATTCTTTATCTTAAATTGAGCTACGCACGTAGTATCTTTTACATCTCTATAACAACCGGGTTGATTCAGTTCGTGCGTACTCAACCCTGTACCGGCAGCCGGAGAATAGGGCTGAATAGTATAACCTTTGTATAACAGATTTTTCTGATAAAGTTGTTTTAGCAACCACCACAACGTTTCAATATAACGATTGTCGTATGTAATATAGGGTTCCGTCATATCTACCCAGTAACCCATTTTATGCGTCAAGTCTTCCCATTCGCGGGTAAACTTCATCACATCCTTACGACAAGCCGCATTATAGTCGGCCACCGATATGGTTTTACCGATATCTTCCTTGGTAATGCCCAAAGACTTTTCAACGCCCAATTCTACGGGCAAACCGTGCGTATCCCATCCGGCTTTCCTCTTTACGTGAAAGCCTTTCATCGTTTTGTAACGGCAAAATATATCTTTTATTGAACGTGCCATTACATGATGAATACCGGGCATTCCGTTAGCGGAAGGGGGACCTTCGTAAAATACGAAAGTAGGACATCCTTCCCGAGTAGAAAGGCTTTTCTGAAAAACGGAATTTTCATCCCATTTTTTTAATACGTCTTTATTGATTTGCGATAAATCGAATTGATTGTATTCGGTAAATTTTTTGCTCATATCGTTTATACAATTACACTCTTTCAAAAATTGCCACGAAGGTACAAATTTTTTTGGTATTATATAGCAGTTAAAATCTTTATGCTAATGATTATATAAAATAGGCCTTTATTCTTCGTTATCTTTCATCTCATACATATCCCTGTATTCTTCCCACTCCGGATCCTTTTCGGTATAAATGTCAAGCGGCAACTTATCGAACGAATAAAGAGCCTGATTCAATTTTTCGCCAAATGCGGGTACATTACGGGTATAAAACACCCACGTGCGTTCTCCTCCCCCTGTATATACTCCCGTCATAATAGCCAACTTATCACGCTCCATAGCCTGTTTTAATGCTTCTTGAACCTTTTCCATCAGCTTTGCTTCCTCATCGAAAGGCATACCGTTCGCACTGCTTTCATATTTCCAATATATTTCGGCACGTTCCTTAAATTTTCCTGACTCGATAAACGCATTTATATCATCTCGGCCGCTAATTACAACCATCTGACCTTCATCTGTTTCGGAAAGTGCAGTAAACCAAACATCGCTTAATTTCATAAACACTAAAAATAAAATATTTACGGGCAAAGTTAAAATAAATATCGACATGACAGACAAATGATACGCCAAAGTAATAAAATCTTAAAACGGACATGGAATACCTACACTAAAAACCGCCCTGAATCTATATTTTTGAAAAAAGGAATGACAAGTTTCTGTTTCTTTAACTTTTTTATTAGTTTTGTTTCCGCAATAAAAACAATACGAACAATAATGAATAATTACGTTTTCGAAATTTGCGCTAATTCGGCAGAAAGCGCGGTACAAGCACAACTCGGAGGCGCGCAACGTGTCGAACTTTGCGCAGGAATACCAGAAGGCGGTACAACCCCCTCTTTCGGGGAGATAATGACCGCTTTAAAATATACCAACATTGATATAAATGTGATTATCCGTCCCAGAGCCGGTGATTTCCTCTATACAGAAAGAGAGTTGGAAATCATGGAATGCGATATAGAACTTATTCGGGAAACCGGCATACGCAGTGTCGTATTCGGTTGTCTGACGGCAGACGGAGATGTAGATACCGTAGCTATGACACGGCTGATGAAACATTGCAAGGGACTTTCTGTCACCTTTCACCGAGCTTTCGACGTATGCCGCAACCCACAACTCGCATTAGAGCAGATTATCGACTTGGGTTGCAACCGGATTCTCACGTCAGGACAACAGCCTGATGCACAACAAGGCATCCCGTTAATACGAAAATTGGTGGAACAAGCAGGTAAACGCATCATCATCATGCCGGGATGCGGCATTAATGAAACAAACATCGGCAAAATAGCGACCGAGACTGGCGCGAACGAATTTCACATGTCTGCACGCAGCTTATATCCAAGCAGCATGATTTACAAAAATCCGCGCGTATCTATGGGGGGTACGGTTGTCATAGACGAATATAAACAACCTATTACCGATGCCGAAAAAGTGAGACGTACTATCGCAATTTTAAATAATTAGTTTGATATGAAAAATTTTTCTATCCGGCATACGGTTATCATTACGTTGGCCATATTCCTGATTTCGTGCAACCATTCCGCTTATGAGATAGGGGCTTCTTACCCCAAATGGAACGAAGGCGAAATGGAAATACATTTTATCAGTACCGGACACGGCGAATCACAATTTCTTATCCTCCCCGACGGGACATCCATGCTTATTGATGCCGGCGATCACGACCCGAAACTTTATAAAAAATTAAGCGAGGCACGCCCAGACTCTTCCCGCCGTTCAGGAGAATGGATAGCCCGCTATGTAAAACAGAGAAATCCACATAAAGACAAGGTCGATTATCTGGTAGTTTCTCATTTTCATAGCGATCACATGGGATTGGCAGAACAAAATCTGAATCTTAAATACAGCAAAGACAGTTCATATATTTTGTCCGGAATTACAGAAGCCGGACAAACCATCCGATTTGCCAAAGTAATAGACCGCGGATACCCGAACTACGACAAACCTATACCTGTGCGATACAAAGAAGTAGACAATTACAGAATTTTCATCGACGAAAAGGCGAAAGAGTACGGACTAAAACAAGAGGCGTTTGAAATAGGATCGAACCGACAGTTTCATCTAACTAAAAAACCGGAAC
>JAFUKV010000156.1 GCA_017467745.1 Bacteroidaceae bacterium
TTCATTTCTCCAAAACCGCATAGGGCTTATGCTGTCTCTGCATTCGATGCTTTTCGCCGTGAAAGCATCCCTGCGCAATGGAATGAAATGTTAGGAATCAGGTCGCTTGTAGTCGATAAAAACAATTACAAATTACGACTGAACGAAAAGAACGGCAATTACGATGAAATAATTCTATACAAAGACGGAATAACAGATATATACAGATGTAAATATGCAACCGAGTTACAACTGCCGGCATTGCCGGAAGGATGCTATATATTGGTACTGAAACCGTTTGAAGGAAAAGAAAAAAGATATGTATTAACCATAGAATAAATTAACTTATGATGTATCCTTTTAAATTCAACCCCATCTTAAAAAAAATAATCTGGGGCGGTAACGAAATTTGTAAATTCAAAAATTTACCTCAACAAGAAGGTATAGGCGAAAGTTGGGAAGTCTCACAAGTAAAACAAGACATTTCCGTTGTAACGGACGGGGCGTTAAAGGGAAAGAACCTTACTGAATTAATCGATGAATTCGGCGCCCAATTATTGGGGAAACACGTTGTAGAGCAATTCGGCAATAAATTTCCGTTGTTGATAAAATTTATCGACGCACGCGATAATTTATCTATTCAGGTACACCCCAACGATGAATTGGCAAAAGAAAGACATCAATCATTTGGAAAAACTGAAATGTGGTATGTTATTTCTGCACAAGATGGCGCCGGACTGTATTCGGGATTCTCTCAACAAATAACTCCCGAAGAATATGTCAAAAGAGTTGAAGACAATACTTTTATGGACGTATTGCAATTTCATCCGGTAAAAGCCGGAGATGTGTTTTTTTTACCGGCAGGTAGGGTTCATGCTATCGGAAAAGGCATCTTTATTGCAGAAATACAACAAACATCAGACATCACTTACCGCATTTACGACTATAATCGGAAAGACGCTAACGGAAAAGGCAGAGAGTTACATACGGAATTAGCAAAAGACGCTATTGACTATACCGTACATTCAGACTACAAAACACCGTATCAATTGAAGAAAGATGCGGAAACTCCGTTAGTTTCTTGTAAATATTTCACAACTAATTTATTAGACCTAAATCAGCCATTAAAAAGAGAAATTGCAAAAAACGATTCATTCTCTATTCTGATGTGCATGGAAGGTAACGCTATTTTAACAGACAACAACGGCTATAAAACCGAAATCAAACAAGGTGATACTTTCTTAGTACCGGCAAATACGGAATGGATAGAAATAACCCCGACTAACAGCATAAAATTAGTAGAAAGTTATATTGTATAAATATAAACAAAAACGGGATAAACTTCATTGAGGCTTATCCCGTTTCATTATTTATTCTATAATTCTTAACTTCCCGTCTTTATCATCTAATTTTTTAATCTGCGGACGAGACGGATGATTATTTGGCGCATGATAAGAAATTCTTAATTGGTTATCTAAATCTCTGAAAATCATTGCATGGCCTCCATGATCGGTATTGATAGGCTCTGCATCGACCGTCCAGTTTCCGGTAATCTGACCATTATCAGACCGGGCTACCCCGATTGCATATTTAGAATCTTTCGTAAAGCTCGACCAA
>JAFUKV010000157.1 GCA_017467745.1 Bacteroidaceae bacterium
ATTACGACAATAAAATTACCGTTTCTGGCGTGACTGTTTATTGCGATTGACAACAGTGTTATTATAAAGCTGATTATTATTGAGCTTTTCTTCATGCTGTTTTTATGTGTCGGATAGTGCTTAACTTAATTAACTTAAAGATTTGCTTATTTTCTGTTGAGTTAGGCCGCTATCTTTATTTCTTTGCAAAGGTAAAAATATAACTTAATATAAGTCTTTAAATAAGGGTTTATTTCTCCTGTTTTTTGAATATTTATTATAGCAAAGCAATAAAAAACGGGATTCTTTTAAAATCCCGTTTTTAGAAACAAATATTTATTGAATACCTTGTGTGGTAACTTCTTTGTTTATTTTCTTTACTAATCCTTGCAATACACTTCCCGGACCAACTTCGGTAAATGAGGTTGCTCCATCGGCAATCATGTTGAGTACTGATTGTGTCCAACGTACGGGTGCTGTGAGTTGCGCTACTAAATTGGTTTTGATGGTTTCGGGATCAGTTTCGGCTTTTGCCGTAACATTTTGATAAACTGGGCAGGTTGGAACAGAAAATTGAGTGTTACGTATTGCTTGTGCTAATTCTGCTCTTGCCGGTTCCATAAGAGGAGAGTGGAAAGCTCCGCCCACTTTTAACTTTAAAGCCCGTTTTGCACCGGCTGCAAGCATTTTTTCGCATGCGGTATCGATACCGGCAATAGAACCGGATATGACAATTTGTCCCGGACAGTTATAGTTGGCAGGAACTACAACTTCATTTGTAATTGATTGGCATATTTCTTCTACGGTAGCATCGGGTAGTCCCAAAACGGCGGCCATAGTAGACGGTTCCTTTTCGCAGGCCTTTTGCATTGCCATAGCTCGTGCGGAAACCAGTCGTACTCCATCTTCAAAAGACATTGCCCCGGCGGCAACTAATGCGGAAAATTCTCCTAAGGAGTGTCCGGCAACCATATCAGGGCAGAAGTCTGCACCCATTGTTTTAGCTAAGATAACCGAGTGTAAAAAGATAGCCGGCTGCGTAACCTTCGTTTGACGTAAATCTTCATCCGTTCCGGTAAACATCAAGTCTGTAATTCTGAATCCCAAAATTTCATTGGCCTGTTCAAACAAGGCCTTTGCTGCGGGCTGATTATCATATAAATCTTTGCCCATGCCTACAAATTGAGCTCCCTGACCGGGAAAAACAAATGCTTTCATTCAAAATAAATTTTAATGTAAGAATTTAACAAAACGGTTATTGATAAATATTTTCCGTTTGTTATTAATCATAAAATAGACTGCAAAGTTAGTAAAAAAAACAGAGCAATGCTGTGGTAAAAAAATTTATTCCTTATATTTGCAACGTGTAAAACAGAAAACAAACTAAATTCTTACATAAACATGAGCACACTTAATTTATTAGGCCCTATTGGTGGCCCGGAGCTAATTATCATTGCTTTGATCGTTTTATTGTTATTCGGAGGTAAAAAAATACCTGAATTAATGAAAGGTCTTGGTAAAGGTGTTAGAAATTTTAAAGATGGGTTGAAAGACGTTGAGGATGAAATAACAAAAGATGTTAATGACGATTCAAAAAAATAACGGATAGTTTCACTGTCTTTGAGAGGCGTGGTCTCCCCTGACTGCGCCTATTTTTTGTTTAACCATTTTAGCTCGTAATATTTATATGGAAGAAGAAATGTCCTTTTGGGACCACCTTGATGCATTGCGGAGTGTATTATTTAAATCTATTGCGGTTATATTTGTATTTGCAATAGCGTTCTTTCTGGTAATGCCTACCATATTCGATTCTGTTATTCTGGCTCCCTGCTATTCTGATTTTTATTTATATAGTTGGTTGTGTAAGATAAACGAATATATTGCTATATTGCCCGATTTTTGTAGCCAGTCGTTTAGGGTTGATGTTATAAATATCAATATGGCAGCGCAGTTTTTTACACACATGAGCATTTCTTTTTGGTTAGGGGTTGTATTTGCGTTTCCGGTTATTATTTATCAGCTATGGACATTTATTAGTCCGGCTCTGTATGAAAATGAAAAGAAAAATGTGCGATGGGCGTTTCTGTTCGGTAATATTATGTTTTTTGCCGGTGTAGCTGTGGGATATTTTGTTGTATTCCCGCTTACGTTACGTTTTCTTGCCGGATATCAATTGAGTGAAGCCATTACCAATCAGATAAACCTGAGTTCATATATGGACACATTTTTAATGTTGGTTTTGGTAATGGGCATTGTGTTCGAGTTACCCCTTTTGTGCTGGTTACTGTCTGGTATGGGATTAATTACCCGTTCATTTTTTAGTAAATATCGTCGCTACGCAATTGTTGGTATTCTGGTTGCTGCCGCTATTATTACACCGTCGAGCGATCCCTTTACTTTGATGGTTGTATTCTTACCTTTATATATATTATATGAATTCAGCGCCTTGATTGTTAAGCCTGATGAACCGGAAGAACCGGATGAATTAGCTGTATGAAAATAAACTAATATAAAAAGGAGGGTAATTGACATGGTTTAATTGCTCTCTTTTTTGTATCAGAAAGTTACCTTAAATAGGGAGGAAGAGTGGCTACAAGATACCTAATGGTATTAGCTTTCGATATAATGTCTGTGCAGGAAATGAAACAACAGCACAGAAAAGATATAGAACGGAAAAAGAGACGGAATGAAGTTATAACTTTTTGTATCATGTTGAAAAACAGTAAAAATAAAGTCCTTATATCCGGCATTTTTATAACTTTGTTGTTGAATACCAACTTGGAATGTTATGAAAATCAAGAAACAGAGGTGTAAGATATTTTTTAAATCTATTATAATTGCCATTGTTTTTTATTGGTTTATATCGTTTTTCTTCGGATTTCCTATTCCGAGAGGAACACGAGTTTGCGCCGATTACAGTACATACTATGAAAATTGGAGAGGTATCTACTATATATCCGTTGGGAATGTGTTAAATCTAATAAATTTTGGTCATTGGGGATATTTAGAAGATGTGGATAAAGAGACATTTATAATATTAGATGACAACTGGGCAAAGGACAAAAATCATGTATGGTATCAAGACAAGACTATAAAAACAGCTGATGTCGCATCTTTCGATGTAGATAAAAGTGGCTTGCCGAAGGACAAGAACCATGTATATGTTTATGATGTGGATATGCATACTTTTCGTCCGTCTAAATGTAATATGGATGTGGCTACTGCCGAACATTTCATCTTTAAGAATGATGGTCAGGATTGGACATGGATACGCGACAGGAATTTTGTCTATTATGATGAAACAAAACTCGATGTAGACAGAAATTCTTTCGCTCCATTAGGAAAGACTTATTGGTGGACGGACAAGGATTATGTCTATATAGATAGTTGGAACAGTTCGCTTAAAAAATGTGAACTTATAAAGGTCGATTCCTTGCAGTCTCCCGTAGATACGCTGAATGTTGGTAGTTATTATCTGCGTAACGGAAGAAATATTATCCATCTTGGTAGCGTTATCGCAAGAGACATCGAAGTGTACCGTTTCGAGGAAGTTGGTTTAGGCAAATGCATTATCAATGATATGTTGTTTGAAAATGGAGAGCGTATTTTGAAAGACTCTCTCAATGTTCCCGAAGCTAAGTTCTATTTTTATGGACATATTGCTGCTGATAAAAATCATGTTTTTTATTCTCGGAAACAGCTCAATGACATTGATGCTGCATCTTTCCGTCAAATAGATGATAAAATTTTTGAGGACAAATATTATATATACATCATAAAAGAAAATGTTTGGCGAGAGGAGTATCCATTCAATCGAAAAAGGAAGCAATAATTATGCAGCTACCTCCAATAGTAATTAATAATCATAGTGTATTCAGTTTTGCATTGGAAAGAGCTATTTGATAGCATAGTTCTGCGAATTACTGAAAATTGCACGATTACCAACTTGTTGCCACTATTTCTTAAATACTTGGCTAAAATATTATTCCTTAAATGGATGTATCAAGCCGCTGAAAATTTAAAATAGATTAAAAAATAGAGATAGTGGTTTTTTATTTCTATTTTTGTCAAGTATTTTTAAGGTTTAAGCATAAAATGCTTAAAAGCCGTGTTAGCATCATTAAATAGATTACTAACACGGCTTTTGAATATAAGGGATCTATTCTATTCTTGAATATTTGAATTATTTTCCTTATACAAATCTTTCCCGCTTTTGTAAATTCAATAATCCGAAAAGAAACCAGACTATACTACCCACTATCAAAAAGATTCTATTTTGCAGAATATATGTTTCCCAGATTGCAGGATGTAACCCTCGTTCTATTTGGAAAGGATTTAACAGAACATCCCACGGAGAACTACTTAAATATCCACTACTCAAAAAGAATATGGCTATACCCAAAATTATCATGATAACGGCTGTTCCGTTTCCGCTTCGGGTAATTGTCGAAACAAGAAACGCAAGGTTCCCTAAAAATAAAGCGGGAAACATTAGTTGCGCTACCATACCGAGAGGGCTGATAGGGTAGAGGAGGTAGTTTCCGATATAACTGAAAACGATTAATGTGAAGAATATTATGATATATATAAGTAATAATCGTATTCCCCATACTTTATATTTGTAGTTAGGTATTCCGAATAAAATTTCAAGAATTCTATTATCTTCATCGTTCTGTATACCGAAAACCGTAGGGTAGAAAATGAGCAGTATACATGGAAATAATAATAAATTGTACATTAGTCCTTCGTTGAGAACAGTACCGTTCCATTCAGCTGTAAACATAAAGATTGCGAAGAAAATAAACGCTGCTAATAAAAACCATATAAATTTATTGGCAAATATTATTTTCATATTATAAGCTGATAGTTGCATCAGCATTTTTGTTGTTTGCTTAAATGTCATAGTTACAAGTCTTTATATTACATGTTTTTTAGCAAGCATAAATATGCATCTTCGAGGTTCGCTTCTACGAGAACGGCATTTTCTCTCGGTTTTTCTTCCGATAGATAGCGTACTCTAATCATGTTTTCGTCTTGCATGTGGATAATTACCAACTTTTTATCGAGTTCTTCAAATTCTTTTTCGCTGATGTTAAACTGCCATACTTTACCTAATGCCAGATTAATCATATCGTTCGGGTTTCCGTAATATTTCAATTCTCCTTTATTGATTACGGCAACTTGGTTACAAGAACTTGAAATATCTTCGATAATGTGAGTGGAGAAGATGACAATCCGTTCTTGGCTCAATTCGACTAATAAGTTTCTGAAACGGATACGTTCACGCGGGTCAAGACCAGCCGTAGGTTCATCCACAACAAGAATACGGGGTAGATGTAGAAGTATCAAAGCGATACCGATACGTTGTTTCATGCCTCCGGAGAACGATCCGATTTTGGCATCTTTCCGTTCGTACATGTGTACAGATTTCAATACATATTCAAGTCGTTCATTACGAGTGTCATCGTCTATAATACCTTTCAAGATAGCTTGGTAATCGAGGAATTCCCATGCTGTCATATTTTCGTATGTACCGAATTCCTGAGGAAGGAAGCCTATTAAACTTTGTAATTCTTCTCGGTAGATACGGGTATCCATTCCATTAACCCAGATAGTACCGTAACTTTGTTCGAATATTCCGCATATGATGCGCATTAAAGTCGATTTTCCTGCACCGTTAGGTCCTAATAAGCCGAACATTCCGGTATGAATATCGAATGATACTCCTTTAAGCGCCTTGAACGGTTTACGTTTCCTACCGATAAGCGGAATAGATTTGGTTATTCGGAAGAACATTTTCTTGAACGAAGCAAAACGTCCGGTAACACGTTCGATATTGATATTATTATTGTATAAATAGTCGGAAGTTTGGGAGATGATAAGACCCAATATCCACAAAAGTCCTATCACGATGACGAATCCCACGTTTCCTATTTTTTCAGCGAAAACAAACAGGAAAAATATGGGTAATCCCCAGAATATAACTCTATTTACATAGCGTAAGGTTGTAGCTTCTTTGGGAAAGTTATAGGCAAAATATTTTTTGATATTCGACCAAAATCCCATAGCAGAGGCATATATCGCAATGGATAAAGAGAATATCCAGAATTTGTTTTCCATATAGAAATACGCTAAATATACCAAGAACCCGACAACGGCAATTTGCCATACCATATGTTTAAAGTCTTTTAGCTGCTGGAAGTCACTATCCAATCCTAATCGGCGGCGAATGTTTATTCCGCTTTTCCATTGGCGTATAAACCAGTTTGGCCAGTCGTATATTTTTACCAGATTCTGGATACTGATAACAATAGGTTCGTTCGGATTGATAATTGAACTTTTGGCTCTACGCAGACTGGTCTGGGCAAAGAATGTGCTGCCCGGTATGAGAGCTATTAGCGCTACCAAGTAAATAATTTGCCATAACAAGCTGCTTGCGTAATAATCGATAGCCCATACACCTAAAACGAATAATATGGCATGTATGAAATACATTTTTTTACTAAGCGTTTTATACCATGCTAAGATGTTTTCGAGTGCCATACATACAGTGGGTATGAAAATCAATGTCAACAGAGCGGAGAATGATAGTCCGCCTATTACCGTAATAGCAAATGGAGATCCGATAGCGCCGGCATATTCATTATCTCCCAGAGCAAGAGGTAACATGGCTACGATTGTTGTGATTGAAGTAATCAGTATCGGCCGTATACGAGATAACCCGGCAGTAATCAACGCTCTATTGCGTCTATATCCGCGTTTTCTTAAAATATTGGCATAATCTATCAGTATGATACCGTTATTTACAACAACTCCTAATAAAATAAGGAAGCCTGTAAGAGTATTGGCATTCAGTAAGCTGTTATTGCTGAGAAGCAATGCCGTTAGAGACCCGATAGCTGCCAACGGGATAGAGAACAGTAGAACGAAAGGCATTGTAACAGACTCGAATACAGAAGCCAGAATCATGAAAATTAAAATGAATGCGGCTAATAACAAGAACTTAAAGTCTGCAAACGAATCTTCCCCGCGTATTAGTTCTATTGCAATACCGGCCGGAAGATTGTATTGGGCAAGTAACTCGTCTACTTCCGATTGATAACTTTCCAATACAGATTTCGGCAAATCGGAACTTTGTGAAATTTGATATGTAAGCGTAATTTCTTTGTCTCGATTAACGCGGATAATCTGCGAAAGGCCTCTTGTATATTTAATTCCTGCCAATGCTTGTAAATCGTGCAGTCCTCCGCTTGCGTTTTCAATTTGTACAGCACGTAA
>JAFUKV010000001.1 GCA_017467745.1 Bacteroidaceae bacterium
ATTACGCGCGCTCCCTTCAAATATTGCCCAATCTTTATTCTCATCGAAAGACAAAGGACGGAGAACCGGAACAGAATCGGAAGGCGCCACAAAATAAAGTGAAAACTTGTTTTCTTCCAACCGAACGCTTCTTTCCAAATATTGAGATTTAAGATTTTCATTAAATGCTCTCAATATAATATCATTAGGATAATAATGAGGTAAATTCTCCATAACAACCGTATCGACCGTCAAACTATCCAACCAAAGCGTATCGGCATGCCACTTCATCTCCATATATGGAGAAATAATATTTTTATCAAAAGCTATATCTTCGCCCGGATTATCAAAGCGATAATTCCTATTTATATCTTTCAAAGCATATATGCGGTAACTGCCCGGAGCAATATTTTTGATATTAAACCGTCCTCGCGCATCCGACACAGACAAACGCTCTAACGGATTCTTAATAAATGAAGAATCGACCCCAGCTATTACCGAATCGGGATTTATTTTCTGTAAACCGACCAACATACCCGTAACCGGCTCTAAATTTTCAGCATTCAGCACATATCCGGATACCTGCATCGTATCTATTGCCGCTCCCGTCGAAAACGCGAGGCTGAAATTATTCAATACATTCCGTTCGTTATTATCGACAATCGCATCAGTAAAATCAAGAGTATAAGTAGTATTAGGCAAAAGCGAATCGATAAGTTCTACCGAAATTTTTTTTCCATTAGCCCTAATCTTAGGAAGTTCCTTCTGTGCCGGCGATACAACAACCTTTTCCATCGGCTTCTCCACCTGAATTACCTCATCGAAAAAAATCTCTATTTTATTCTTTTTAAAATTCACTTCATTGGGAAGAGGCGTACTTTTTATATATACCGGAGGGTCTTCATCATACGGACCGCCTCCGGGTCGAGCCATATTAGCGCACGAATAAACAGCGACAGCTATCATCATCGCCATAATACTCCTTACCAAAGTAGAATTTATCATTTCTTTTTACGTTTTAATTAAGACATATCCCTTAAAACGGGCGTAAAGATACAAAAAAGTCTCATTTCTATGTAAAGATAGACTATTCCCCCAAATATATACGACATAAAAGCATAAATAAATCAAACATTTTGCAATACGAATTGAAAAAAAACATATATTTGCACCTTGATAAAAAATCGATATTAATCAAACTAAATTTATAAAGTAATAAACAGATGCAAAACAAAGGATTCGTAAGAGTTTTTGCGGTATTACTCTCGCTTGTTTGCTTATTCTATCTATCATTCTCGATAGTATCGAACCGTGAAATGAAAAAAGCGGAAACATTTGCAAACGGCGATAATGCAAAATTAAATCTGTACTTAGATTCTATATCTACCGAAAAGGTATGGTTAGGGTACACATTTAAACAATGCCGCGAAATGGAAATCGGTCTGGGGTTAGACCTTAAAGGTGGGATGAACGTAATACTTGAGATTTCGGTTGCCGACGTCTTAAAGTCATTATCGGATAATAATCCCGATGAAAATTTCAACAAAGCGTTGGCCGAAGCTAAAATCAGACAAGCAGGAACCAACGAAGATTTTATTTCTTTATTCGTAGCCGAATATAAGAAATTA
>JAFUKV010000158.1 GCA_017467745.1 Bacteroidaceae bacterium
ATAGTAGCGCCTGTATCACGTAAAATAACCGCCCGAATACGAGTAACAAAAGCCGCCGCACCGGCAACATCAGCAAAAATAGCGCCATGATAACTTGGGTCTGGTTTAGCCAATGTTGGAAATTTATCTGCATCGGCTTTCCAATCGAACCGTCCACTATCAACAATAACCCCACCCAAACTGGAACCGTGTCCACCTATAAATTTAGTGGCGGAATGTAATACGATGTCAGCTCCGTGCTCAATAGGTCGAATCAAATAAGGCGTACCGAAAGTATTATCAATAATTAAAGGTATATGATGGCGATGGGCTATCTCCGCCACAGCATCTATATTCGTTACATCTGAATTCGGATTGCCGAAAGTCTCTGCATAAACCGCCTTTGTGTTAGGTTGTATCGCAGCTTCAAGCGCATCCGCATCATTCACGTTGACAATAGTATGGGTTATTCCTTGCGATGCCAGTGTATGAGTTATCAAGTTAAACGACCCGCCATAAAGGTTATCGGCCGCAACAATATGATCGCCTACTCCGAGTATATTCTGCAAAGCATAAGTAACTGCCGCCGCACCGGAAGCCAATGCAAGCCCTGCTACACCACCTTCTAAAACCGCAACTCGTTGCTCAAATACACTTTGTGTAGAATTGGTTAGACGCCCGTAAATATTTCCTACATCCCTCAACCCGAAGCGGTCAGCCGCATGTTGTGAATTATGAAATACATAAGATGCCGTTTGGTAAATAGGTACTGCCCGAGCATCGGTTGCTGAATCCGGTTGTTCTTGTCCGACATGAAGTTGCAAAGTCTCAAAATGAAGTTTTTTCGTTGACATAATCGTACTTTTTAATTTATTATTTTCTTTGTTTTTGTGATAACAAAATTATACCGAACAATAATATATTCCAATATATTGAAAAAATTCAGAAAATTAAACCATAAAACAACACCTATTCAGTATATTTATTCTTATTATAAAATAAAATCACGTACATAACAGAAATTTATTCCAAAACACCCCGACATGTAACAAATATTTTTCTTTGTGCGATGTCTGCTTCCGTTTTTTATCTACCTTTACTCCGACACAAAAATAAATACCAGTTATCATGGAAAAATATAATTTCGATAAAGTAATAAACCGTAAAGGGACAGGCGCATTAAAATTAGAAGTATTGCAAGAACGGTACGGTAACACAGATTTATTACCTTTATGGGTTGCGGACATGGACTTTGAAACGCCTTCTTTTATAACCGAAGCGCTGCAACAAAGATTAGAACATTCTTTATTCGGTTATACGGTAGAGCCCAAAGAATATTGGCCTACAATTATTCAATGGATTTCCGAACACCATCAATGGGAGGTGAAACGCGAATGGTTGACTTACATACCCGGAATTGTAAAAGGTATCGGAATGGCCATTAACGTATTTGTAAAAGAAAGAGAAAAGGTTATCATACAACCGCCCGTTTATCATCCTTTTCGTCTTACTCCTCAGGGAAACAATCGCGAAGTGGTGTACAACCCGTTACACGAAAATGAAGACGGCTCTTACTCGATGGATTTTGAAAATTTAGAAAATGTGACTGACGAAAAGTGCCGTATGTTGATACTTTCGAATCCGCATAACCCTGCCGGAATCGTATGGGACAAAGAGACGTTAAAACGTTTAGCCGATTTCTGTTACCGACGAAATATCCTTGTATTATCCGACGAAATACATTGCGATATGGCACTTTGGGATAACAAACATATACCTTTCGCTTCCGTTTCAAAAGAGGCTGCCGCTTGCAGCATTACATTCGGAGCTCCATCCAAAACATTCAACATAGCCGGTATTGTCAGTTCCTATGCCATAGTACCGAATGAGAACATTCGTCATCGCTTTTTCAACTGGCTGAAAGCAAACGAATTGAATGAGCCAACTCTTTTCGCGCCGATAGCTACCATCGCCGCTTTTCAAAAAGGTGAACTATGGCGTAAAGATATGCTGCGCTATATAGAGGGAAATATAGATTTCGTTATTGATTATTGCGAAAAATATTTAACAGGAATAAAACCTTTACGCCCACAAGCATCCTTTCTGGTCTGGTTAGATTGCCGCGCATTAAAATTAGACCATACCGAGTTGATAAACCTTTTTGTAGAAAAAGCCCGCTTAGCCCTAAACGACGGAGAAATGTTCGGACAGGGAGGCAAAGGCTTCATGCGAATGAACATAGCTGTTCCTCGTACAATATTGCGTCAAGCATTAGAACAGCTACATCAAGCAATAACCGAATTATAAAAAATTCGTATCATTTTACATTAAACTATTATGGATACTTCCGGTAAATTAGACAATATAGACATACAGATTCTACGCGCATTACAAGATAACGCACGGTTAACGGTGAAAGAGCTTGCCTCACGGGTAAGTCTTTCATCTACTCCCGTATTTGAACGTCTCAAACGATTGGAAAACGGCGGTTATATCAAAAAATTTATCGCCGTATTAGATGCGGAAAAGCTAAATCAAGGATTCGTCGTATTTTGTAATGTAAAACTAAAAAGGATGAATCGAGACATCGCCGCAGATTTCTCCCGCATTATACAAAACATTCCGGAAGTAACCGAATGCTACAACACTTCGGGAAGG
>JAFUKV010000159.1 GCA_017467745.1 Bacteroidaceae bacterium
AAAAATGCGAGTTTTTAACGTATCTACGGTTACTTCTATCTTTTGGTCGTCCAATACTGTTTCAACAGATTCCTCTTTTTCATTAGAGGAGCTGTCTGCGCATCCTACCAGCAATAAAAGTATAAATATTTTACTTATCGCATTACTCAGAAAATTTTCGAGAATAAGATAAACCGTCTTATTCAAACTATTGGCGTAGATTAATTCGTTTTTTTGAAATTTCATAATAGAATCATTCCTTTTGTTATTCTGCTATTCTTATATGGAGATTGGTATCGTTATCCTATTTCATTGATAAAATACAACGGTCGGTTTTTAGTTTCTTTGTATATTATGCCGATATATTCGCCCATAACGCCTAATGCTAATAAAATTACTCCGCTTACAAACAGCAGTGTAGACATCAGCGATGGATATCCGGCAACTTCATCTCCGTAAAGTAAGGCTTTGGTTAAGACCTTAATTAAATAGACGAATGCGCTGAAAGACACAATGCTTCCGATAAGAGAAACTATACGTAACGGTATTATGGAAAAAGAAGTCAGTCCCTTTATGGCCAATTGAAATAGTTGCCAATAGTTCCATTTTGTAGATCCGGCTATTCTGGCATCTCGTTCGTAATAAATAACTTTTTTACGTAATCCGATGTACGAAAAAAGACCTTTCATGTTGCGTTCTTTTTCTTGTATTTGTTTTATCGCGGAAATGGCACGGCTGCTGAACATCCTGAAATCTCCCGTGTCTTTTTGTATCGGGATATCCGAAAGTTTCTCCATCCATTTATAATAAACTTTTGATGAAAAACGTTTTAGCCATGTTTCGCCTTTTCTGTTTGTCCTTTGCGCATATACGTCGTCATATCCTTCTTCTATACCGAGCAACATTTCCGGAATCAATTCCGGCGGATCTTGCAAGTCTGCGTCGATAATAACCAATGCGTCGCCTTTCGTGTAATCTATACCTGCGCTTAATGCGATTTCTTTTCCGTAATTACGCGATAAATCCACAAAAGTAATTCGATTGTCTTTTTCTTGAAATTCTTTTATTTTTAACAATGTATCGTCTGTACTGCCATCGTTTACGAACAATATTTGAACCGCGCACGAAAGTTTTTCCGATAAAAGTTGTAACCTTTCATAAAGTATCTGTAAACAGTCCGATTCGTTGTATACCGGAATCAAAATTGTTAGTAACTGTATTTTCATAATGTGTTTTGTATAAGTTATTCGATACTTTTCATTATTCTATTCCACCGCAGTTTTTTCCAAAAAGGTTCGTCCGGAGCAAGAGAATAGAGCACTCTGTTAAACCGTCCGACTATCGATGAATGCGGTATATAGCCGTAAACCTTACTGTCCAAAGAGTTGGATTGATTATCTCCCAATACATAATAATAAGATTGTTTCAAAGTAAATATCGAATCAATCCGGTTATTAATGAAAATGGTTTTTCCTCGTTTAAAAATATCTAAACCTTCTCTTTTTGCTAACGATTCAAATGTAGTAAAATTTTTATAAGTAATCAAAACAGAATCACCTTTTTTTAATATTTCGGCTATTCTTTTTACTACTAATATGCGGTCGTACGGATGATTAAATACTATCAAATCGCCGATTTCAGGATTTCTTATGCCGGCCACCCTGTAAGTATCCGTATTTATTAACTTTTCATTCTCTGTCCACGAGCGAACAAGATAAGAAAAACGGACTATATTTTTCGTGAAATTGTTCTGGGATAGCCGTGCGCCGTATGTAGTTTGGTCTATCCACATTCTGTCGCCCGGCAAAATGGTAGGAGACATGCTGTCGGACGGGACAATACAAGGCGATCCTATCAACGTGCGTAGAAATACGCATATCAAAGAGACACTTACAACTAATTTTACCCAATAGCCCATGAGTTCTTATAATTTTTTTAATAATGAGTAGATTTTTTCAAAATACCATTCCGACATATCTGGATGTTCTGGATCTGGATTAAAGAACAAACTTACCCGCATGTTTTCGTCCAACATAAAAAAGCAAGGTTCTATTAATTCTGTAAACAGCTCTTTTTGTGGTGTGGTTATATGATGCACTTCCGATTTTACATCATGGTCTTTCTTAAAAAACAACAAATCGCGATTGCTTAGTCCGGTAGATATCAAGAATGTTTTTTTGGGGTATCGTTCTGCAATGAGATTGTAGTATTCTAAATCTTTCTGAAAACATTCGCCGCAAAAATGTTGAGGATAAAACAGTACAAAACTTTTTCCCGACATATATTTTTGTAACGGAGCATTATCTATGCCTTTAATTACCGTTACGGAGTCTAAAACAAGATCTTCGTAAGCAATCATTTGTTTTAACGCTATTTCAAAATAACCGTTTATGCTTTCTTGGGAAACTTTTTTCCCGGTATGTGGCGAAATGTATTCATCGTTTTCCTCCTGCTGTTGGGGAATGATTGAGTCATATTTTTTCCCTATCAGCACAATCAGCGCAACGGCGAAAATACAAGAACAGATCAAAGATACTTTTGTAATAGGTTTCATTTTTCTTGCGAGTTATAAAAGATGTCTGCAAATATTAAGCTATTGGCTTGTTATTTGTCGATACATCTTTATGGTTAATAATTTAGAATAACCGAATAATTCATATTCGATTTTGTCTGTTATCATTTCTATATTGTTGTACAATAAACGGTTAGCGAATACAGAAAGTCTCCCAAATAAGGTTGCAACCCATTTCTCCGTTGTAATTTTCAGGTGGAGTTACGCATTGACAATTTCTTCCGAGCACGATTCTTGTTTGCAGGCTTATCGTATCTGACGCATTTTTAATATAGAATGTATCGACAGCATCTTCTGTCATATTGATAATTTTGGTTACAGAGTCAAACTTGGCCGAGTCAAGTAAAAAGAGGGGACCTTCTAATATACATTTTTGCATACGTAACACTTTATCCGATAACTCTTTGCCGCCTCTCTTTTCGCACACAAATGTTTTAGGAGTTCTTTTTTTCGATAATTTACCTTTGTTGGTATCGCCGAAAACAGTATTTCCATTCAGTACGATACTCGTCAGAAGCGTAAAAAAAATGGCGGTTAAAATAAATCTTTTTGTTTCCATACTTTGAATTTTAATAGGGCTACAATATTATAATATACCTATTTACAGGTAACTACGGCAATATAAGGGTTGTCCATTTCATGAACTTCACCTAATGTATCGGTTATTTTTTTCAATAGGTCTTGATGCGTTTTTTCTTTACTTTTTTTCAATACTTCGCATATTTCCACAATACGGTCTGGCGTAATGGAAAAATAGATTTTTTTTCCTTGTATGGCTCTAACCAGCGGGAAAGTGATGGGTATATCGCTTATATCGTTGTGTAACGTTTTGTAAACGAAAGTTTTTTCATTGTGTCTGTTATAGATGCAGACGTGCCCTTCGTTTTTAAATGCGAAAAGAAAAGCTATCATATCGTTCGAGATTTTGAAATTAGAAACATCGCGGCAATAAGCCATAGCTTCCGGATTTTGTTCAATTTCCGGATTTACGGGTATATCGTCCGGTAATTTCAATTTTCCGAAATTCACATAAACAAATGGTCTGATGTTTCCGTCTACCGCTTCAAAAATAGTGTCGTTATAATACCGTTCCCAGTAAACGGTACCATCATCTATATTTTTTGAGAGATGCGTGCTATGAATAGAAAACTTGCCGTTAATCCGATTTAAAGTTTCTTGATATCGACGGCCGTTAATATCGAAACTGATGTAACTGCCGGCATAGCTTTTTATCAGGGTGTCTCCTTTACAAGCGAAATCTAAGTGATATGTCATGTCCATTATCGGTATGTTGGGTATGTGGTTTCCTTCCGCATCGTAAGCCATTACAACCCCTTTTCCGTCGTCGTTAATATATATCCTGTCTCGGTCTATATCTATACCGTCTATCAGTATGTATTCGCCGGGTCCTTTGCCTCTTTTCCCTATCTGGCGGATAAACTTGCCGTCCGGAGCATACTGTTGGAGCGCCACGCCCCGACTGTCTTTTATAAAAATGTTTCCGTTCTTGTCTACTATCATCTGGTCTATGTCTCTGAGTATCGAATCGTTAGAGAGCTTTATTATCTCTATGCTCTCTGCAAAATCCGATAGGTTTACAACGTCGTTCAGCGATACGTTGATAACCGAACAACCGTTAGGCAGATTGAGCGTTTTCTTTTCTCTTTCACACCCCGCCACTATAATGCAAGACATGAAAATAGCACTTAAAATCGTTTTATTCATAACTGCTTTCTGTTTTAATTAGTTGAGCATATAGAGCGGCTTGCCGCTCTATATGTTGCTAAAATTTGTTAGTCACAGATTTTTTCCCATTCACGGCTACAACCAAGTTTTCCCCTATAATCGGATGGAGGATCTTTACATACACATCGACGGCCGTATATAATGTTTCCACCCAATCCCAGTCCGGAACTGATTCCTCCAATAGTTTCTCCTGATAAAAGTGATAATGCTGCGCTTATAGAACCATTTCCTTGTACTTCTTTAACATATTTTTCTAACATAATCACCTTGTTGGGAAATTCTACTTCACCTTCCTGTTCAGAACATTTACAAATGGAAGAACCGGAAGTTCCTTGTCCTATTACAAACTGGCTTAACGACGCTTCTTTAATGCCATGGTCGTTCCAAGCCCGGTGCACATTCATGCCTATACCTAATAATAGAGCCGATACGCCTACAGATGTAATTAAAATTTTTATATTCATCTTGTATGATTTTAATAGTTAAACAGAAATAAAGGACGTCCGTATTTATTTTAATTAGTTGGACATATAGAGCGATAAACCTCTCTATATACTGCTAAAACTTGTTAATCTATGACTCTTTCCCATGTAAGGTCACAACCAAGTTTCCCGTTATAATCGGTTGGTGGAGTTTTGCATGTGCATTGATGTCCAAATACGATGTCTCCCTCCAATTTGTGTCCGGAACTGATTCCACCAATAGTTCCTCCTGACAAAAGGGATAGAGCTGCGCTCATAGAAATATCTCCATGTATTTCTTTAATGTATCTTTCTAACTGTAATACCTTTTGGGGAAGTTCTTTTCCTCCCCGTTCGGTACATTGAGAACTCGTAGAACTGCTGGTAGTACCTTGTCCTATTACAAACTGGCTTAACGACGCTTCTTTAATACCGTGGTCGTTCCAAGCCCGATGCGTATTCATGCCTATACCCAATAATAGAGCCGATACGCCGATAGATGTAATTAAATTTTTTGCACTCATTTTAGTAAATTTAAAATTTAGATAATAGTTTATTCGGACGTCCTTTTCATTTAAATATTATTTACAGGTAACTACCGCGATGTATGGATTGTCCATTTCGTCTACTTCGCCTATCGTGTCGGTCAATTTTTTCAGTAATTCCAGATCTTCTTTTTTCGTGCTCTCTTTTATGGCGTCGATAATCTGAGCTATTATGTCGGGTGCGACATAGAAATAGATTTTTTTGCCTTGCACAGCTTGTATCAACGGATGCATAATCGGTATATTGTTTATATCATTTTGCAATCGTCGGTATACATACTGTTTTTTCGTATCACGATTATAAATGCACGTATAAACACTACCCCTATAATCGAACATAAATGAGATAATGCCATCGGAAATTTTAAAATTGGAGATGTCCGTACAATACTTTTTCGCCTCTTCATTAAACGAAATCAAATTGTCTACCGGAATATCTTCGGGCAGTTTTAAATCGCCGAAATCCACATGCAAAAACGGTTTGATGTTTCCGCCTACCGCTTCGAAAATGGTATCGTTATAGTGCCGTTCCCAATACACCGTACCGTCATCTATATTTTTAGCGAGATGCGATTTGATATGTAGAGGAGGGGCTTCTCCGGTTCCCTCTTTTTCACGTTCTTTTATCTGTTCTCGGTAAGGTTGCCCGTTAATGTCGAAACTGATATAACTGCCGCCATGGCATTTTATCAGCGTGTCGCCTTTCACGACGAAATTCGTGTGATACACGGTATTCATTTCTGGTATGTCGGGAAGAAAGTTTCCTTTCATATCATAAGCCATCATGCCGTTTTTACCCGGATTATCAACAAATATTTTACCGTTATCTATATCTATGCCTTCTACGAAAATATATTCACCCGGACCGTTTCCTCTTTTACCGATCGGGCAAATCAGTTTACCATCGGGGGCATATAGCTGCAAGGAGAAACAACGCTCGGCATCTCTGATAAGCATATTACCGTTTTTATCTACCACCAGTTGCTCTATGCCTTTAAGCAGCGAGTCGTTGGCAAGTTTAATAAACTCTATTTTCTCGGCAAAGTCCGATAATTTGACCACATCGTTCGGTTGAACGCTCAGGGTCAGATAGTCGGAAGAGATGTTTTCTTCGCCGGTTCCGCAACTGAATAGTGCGATAGCTGCTGCGAAAATTGCTCCAAAACTTGTTTTTTTCATAATACTTTATTTTTATTAATATGAGCGGATATTACTTATCTTCTTTTTCAGAGTCTATTTTATTCAATTTTTCAAGGAAAGGCACAGCTTCTTTTCTTTCTTTGTTTTCTTTTATAAGGCTCCGCAAATACGCTTTTACCGTATTTGAATCTTTCCATTGTGCGGTGTAATAAAAAGTGTGAGCCCCCAATGCCAGACAATAAAGAATGAACAGCGTTATCAATGCTTTAAATTTCAGATTATTTCCCCAACGAGTAAACAGGATGTAAATGCCGTATCCGATTAGAAGGAATACGCCTATTCCGCTTAAATAGAAATAGCGGTCGGCCACGATAGAAGCCCGGCTCATGGATATGATGTTTATGGAGAACAGCAAGTTAATAATGAACATCAACGCGGAGAAAATAATAATTTTATTTCGCCGGCATACGATAATTAGCGGAATAACGATAGCCATTATAATAAATGGATATATCCAGAAATGTGTCGGTAACGGCTCGCCCGGAAGAGAGGGAAACGGATACAAGAAACAAAGATTCAAAGGGATTATCGCTTTGGATATGTACTCTACCAAACAGAATGATGCAATAGCCAAACGTTCTATGAAACCGAACTGTTCGCCGCCTCGACATCCGCTTTGAGAAAGCAAGGTTACTATTCCGAAAAACAAGGCAAGCAACAGGATTGGAAGTTTTTCTATCCATAAATCCTTGCTTCTTATATTACGACCTATAAACCAGTCTATTGCAATAATCATTAGCGGATAGGTTACGGCTTGCTCTTTCGAGCCGAATGAGGGGAAGAAGCACAGCAGAGCGATAAGATAATACCGCGATTTACCTATGTCGACAAATTTGAGATACGAAATTAAGCCTGCAAGAAAGAAAAATGCGTAAAACGGTACTTTCGATGCGCCAATCCATGCAATTGATTCTACATTGACGGGATGAATAGCGAATAAAAAAGCCGCTACGAAAGACATGATGTATATGCCTGTGTTTGAAATGTTTTTCTGACGTCTTAATAAATTCAACAATAAATAATAGACCATTATTACGTTAGCGATATGCGCCAGTAAGCTTGCTCCGTGGAATATTGCCGAGTTGTATCCGAATACATCGAATATCGCCATATAAATAAATTGATTGAATGGAGCGTATTGACAATTATAGAAATCTGTCAGTACTCTCCGAATGTTATCGATTCCCCAGCCACCCGGTGTATATTGGTTTAATAACATCCATTGGTCGTCCCATTCGTACAAAAACTCGTTTGTCCATGTCGGCCAATATACAATAACTGCTGCAATTGCTAATGTGAGAATCGGTAATGTTGTTGTAAGACGGTGTTCTTTCATAAAGATTGCGTTTTATTATATGTTTGGCATTTAATTTAAATTTATTTCTATTATTACAAATATAGGTATTTTGAATTTTGTTTGCAAATAAAATATTGAAAAATTTTGATATATTTTTGTGTTATGTGTAATTGATTGATAATAAGTGATTGTTTGCGTATTTTTTATGGTAAGATAGTGATTTTTTACTGTTATTTAGATAAAAAAAGTTTGATTTTTCTACATGTAATTCAAATTACTGATAAAAAATCAAACTTTTTTTATTTCTTGATTATTTGCAGGTAACTTCAAAAATCAAGGGGTTATCCATTTCCGTTAACGGTTCTGGGCCTATAATCGAGGTGATTTTGTCGATAATTTCTTTGTGTTCTTTTTTATTTTCTGATTTTAAAAAGTCAAAATAGCTACAAAGCCTGTCCGCTCCCATTTTCATATACAGTTTATTTCCGCGTATGGCGAGTACGGACTCGTCGAATGGAATGGGGTTTATATCGTTGTTTAAGACACTAAATACATACGATTTTCCCGTTTCTCTATTGTATATGCAATAATAATAATGAATGGAGTTTACGAAGTCAAAAGAAATGAATTTGTCGGAGACCTGAAAATTTCCGGGATCTCGGCTGTACTTGTTCATGTCGGGGTTTCCCAATATGTCATCATTCATCGGAATATCGGCGGGTATTTTCAATGGACCGAAATCGATAATAAAAGCCGGTTGCGCTCCATTTATTGTTGCTCGATAGAGCGTATCGTTGTACACCCGTTCCCAATATACTTCGCTGCCGTTTTTGGTTAATTGGTGAGATGAATGGATGTAGCCGGTTATCCTTTCTTCTGTTGGGGATTTGGGTGGAGTGTCGTAAATTTTTTCTCCGTTTAGGAAAACGTCGGTGTACGAGCCACCGTGACAGGCGTATACGGTGTCGTTTACAGAAACGAAAGAGAGGTAATAGTCTAATCCGGTGGGTTTCATCGATAAGAAATTGCCCTCCATGTCGAAATACATTAAGTCTTCTCTATCGGCATCGTATATGATTATCTGGTTGTTGTCGATGTCGAAATCGTATATTTCCAAATACTCACCCGGCCCTTTGCCTCTGTGAGAAATTTGTGAGATGAATTTACCGTTTTTATCGAACTTCTGCAACGTAGTTCCTTTGGAATCGATGATATAAAAATTTCCGGCATCGTCTATCAGGAGTTTTTCTATATCTCTGACGATAGAGTCGTTAGACAGACGGATAACCCTAATCGATTCCGCAAAATCGGAAATGTTGACACTCTCGTTGAGCGACGCTTTTATGCGAGGCAAGTCAGACTCCTGCTCCGTGTTATCCGGAGCGTTGCACCCCGTAATGACGGAAACGGACAAGCAAAAAGCGGTGAGAAAGACGACCTTGATTAATAGTTTCTCGCTGTTCATAATTTATGTGTTTTATGGTTTTGTACAAATGTAGGAATTAAAAACTATTATGCAAATAAATAGTCGATTTTTTGTAAAAATATATAGAAATATTAGGAGATTAAACGTGTGTTATGTGCAGAAAGTATTCGATAATTGGTAGATGATTGTGTTTTTTTGCGTGGTTTTTTATGATAAAACCATTGTTTTTTTTGTTACTATTTAGATAAAAAAAGTTTGATTTTTCTACGCACAATTCAAATTGCTAATAAAAAAAATCAAACTTTTTTATTTCTTGGTTATTTGCAGGTAACTTCAAAAATCAAGGGGTTATCCATTTCCGTTAACGGTTCTGGGCCTATAATCGAGGTGATTTTGTCTATAATTTCTTTGTGTTCTTTTTTATTTTCCGATTTTAAAAAGTCAAAATAGCTGCAAAGGTCGTCTACACCCATTTTCATATACAGTTTGTTTCCGCGTATGGCGAATACTTCTCCGTCAAAAGGAATAGGATTCATATCGTTGTTTAAAAACTTGAATATATACGATTTTCCCGTTTCTCTATTGTATATGCAATTATAAATAGTAAGGGCGTTTACAAAGTGAAAAGAGATAAATTTGTCGGAAACTTGAAAATTTGAGGGGTCTCGGCTGTATTTGTACATGTCGGGGTTTCCCAATATGTCATTATTCATTGGAATGTCAGCAGGTATTTTCAATGGGCCGAAATCTATAATGAAAGCCGGTTGTGCCCCTTTTGCCGTTACCCGATAAATCGTATCGTTGTACACCCGTTCCCAATATACTTCGTTGCCGTTTTTTGTTAATTGATGGGTAGAATGAATGTAGCCGCTTATTCTTTTTTCCGGAGGAGTTCTGGGAGTTTCGTAAATTTTTTCGCCGTTTAGGAAAACGTCGGTGTACGAGCCACCGTGACAGGCATATACGGTGTCGTTTACAGAAACGAAAGAGAGGTAATAGTCTAATCCGGTCGGTTTCATCGATAAGAAATTACCCTCCATGTCGAAATACATTAAATCGTCTCTATTGGAGTCGTATATAATAATTTGGTTGTTGTCGATGTCGAAATCGTATATTTCCAAATATTCGCCCGGCCCTTTTCCTCTGCGTGAAATTTGAGAAATGAATTTACCGTTTTTGTCGAACTTCTGCAACGTGGTTCCTTTAGAATCGATGATATAGAAGTTTCCGGCATCGTCTATCAGGAGTTTTTCTATATCTCTGACGATAGAGTCGTTAGACAGACGGATAACCCTAATCGATTCCGCAAAATCGGAAATGTTGACACTTTCGTTGAGCGACGCTTTTATGCGAGGCAAGCCGGACTCCTGTTCCGTATTATCCGGAGTATTGCACCCCGTAATGACGGAGAGGAACAAACAAAAAGCGATACAAAAGGCGATGTTAATACTTTTTTTCATAACATAAAATTTTTTGTGGGATAAAATACGAGTTACGGATTTTAGTCTCCGGACGAAGAACTTCCCCCGAAGTTTCCGCTCACACAATTGGTTTCCCACTCGGCGTTGCAACCTAAGTTATTTTTGTTAAAATCGCCTTCTGGTTTCACACAAGCGCATCTGCTCCCTTTGTTCTTTCCGTCTTTCCCTCCACTAACAGACACACCTACGCTTCCGTTCCAACCGCCTCCTCCTAAGTCACATTCATCCATCAACAGAGCCCTTTTCGGATAATCCATGCTGTCTTTGGACACTTTTCCGGGAATATCCGGTTTTTGATCGCATCTGAAAATTACGCTCGAAGTTGTACCTTGCGCCAAAATAAACTCGCTTAAAGAAGCGTTTTTGATACCGTAGTCATTCATCGCATTGTGTGTGTTCATGCAGATACCCAGCAGAAAGGCTGATAAGCCGACGACCTTGATTAATAGTTTCTTGCTGTTCATAATCTGAATATTTTTAGTATGTTTTGTACAAATGTAGGAATTAAAGAAATATTATGCAAATAAAAATGAATTTCTTTTACAAAAATATTTGATAGAGCATGAATTTTAGTCCGCTACCGTATATTCTGGTGGAGTTTTTTTAGTGTATTGTTTTCAGTTTGTCTGTTTCGACCTTTTTTTCTGGTAGATAGATGTTTTTGTTTCTTCTTGATTTATAATACGATAATTTGATTGTAAAAAGTAACCGGAACAGAATTATTATCAGTATGAAAAATATGTGTACCTTTGTTTTTGCAAACGGGTTCTTTGATATGGCAGAAACGGATTTTGAGTGTTTTCGGTGCGTTATTGTAGCGGTTTCAGCGACAATAAAAAGCGATAGATTGGTACGGATTTATCTTATAACCGCTCGATGTCCTCATTTTAAGAAGTCGGAGGGATATTGTTGTCTTGCGCCGAATTTTATTTCACTGAAATCTGCCTAAAATTTCGAGTTCCTGATATTTTGTTTATAACAGAAAGAAAAACGAATGAATATAGAGAAGCATAAAGTTTTACCTGTTAGGGATATAATACAATTATGCGTAGAACGTAACGTCTCTTTTTTCGCTTATCGTTTACCGAAAGAAGCAGCGGTTACGGTAGGAATTCAGACGTCAGATAATAAATACGCCGGTTTCCCGGGTGAAAAGCTGTCGTCCGGATTTGTATTGTCTCCTTTTATGGAGAGTAAAAGGTGCTCGAATCGTTTTATCAAGGCGGATATATGGCTTTCTGATAAGTCGATTGAAAATTTTTCTATGGAGGAGCTCCGAAAAAACATGCCTGCGTTTTCAAATATTTTAACCTTTAATGATAGTCGGGATATAGAGGAGTCAGAAGACAGTTACTTGCAGACGGTAGAAAAGTTGGTTACGCGTATGCAAGCGAATGAATTTCAAAAGGTGGTGTACGCCCGGCAGATTATTCGCCCGAATTGCAACCATGAATCTTTATCCGATATATTCGAAGCGTTGCTTGGTGTCTATCCAGACGCGTTTGTATCGTTGGCGCATTTAGCGGGCGAGGAAACTTGGATAGGCGCATCTCCCGAAATATTGTTGTCTAACGCGCCTGATAGCGGCTTCAAGACTATTGCGTTAGCCGGAACGAAACCGGATGATGAAACCGTATGGGGGTGTAAAGAGATAGAAGAGCAGGAGATGGTTCGCCGATATGTAGAGAATGCGCTGACCGAGCAGAAAATAGCGTTTTGCCAGTCTGATACATATACGCAACCGGCAGGAAATATATCGCATCTATGTACATCGTTTTTTTCGGAACAAGCGTTACCTCTGTCTCGGATAAACGATGTTGTTTCCGCATTGCATCCTACTCCCGCTGTGTGCGGTTTACCGAAAGAAGAATCTTTACAAGTCATACTTGATTCCGAGCCGTTCGATCGCCGTTACTATGCCGGATATTTGGGAGCGGTTTCACCGGAGGGCGTACATTTGTTTGTAAATTTGCGTTGTATCCGGCTAAATACGCAAGGAGCCACCGTATATGTAGGTGGAGGAATCACGAAAGATTCTATTCCTTCTGACGAATGGAAGGAGACTTGCCTTAAAGCGCAAATGTTGTTGCGAATTATAGAACGTTGTACGAAATGAGCCATATATTTTCAGATAAAGAAATAGTTAAAATCATAGCAGACATAGCTGTAAAAAATAATTTAAAACGTGTAGTGTTTTCGCCCGGATCGCGAAATGCCCCGCTTAGCATAACATTTGCCCGTGACGAAAGAATAGAGACTTTTGTTTTAGTGGATGAGCGCAGCGCGGCTTTTTTTGCATTGGGCATGGCGCAACAATGCGGAAATCCGGTAGGACTGGTCTGTACGTCGGGTACGGCTTTACTCAACTATGCTCCTGCCATAGCGGAGGCATATTATCAACGCATTCCGTTAGTCGTTATTTCTGCCGACCGCCCGTTAGAGTGGATAGATCAGGATGATAGTCAGGCTATACGGCAGCAAGAGGCTCTTAAAGGCGTTGTTAAGGGTGTGTATCAATTGCCTGTTGCGGTAGAGAATGCTGATGACCGGTGGTATGCGAATCGTTTGGTAAATGATGCTTTTAATACGGCTCTTTCAGGTAGAAAAGGCCCTGTGCATATTAATGTCCCTTTGCGAGAACCGTTGTACGGATTGAAATCGTATGCTGAAAATAAAGAGCGTATTGTCCGTATGATTAATTCGACGGATGATTTATCGGATGATGTTGTTGCCGATTTGTCGAAAACGATAAGTTCTTCGTCAAAAAT